>JBDSNQ010000141.1:0-7254 GCA_039915275.1 Sphingomicrobium sp. | reverse complement strand
GCCAGGCTGCCGCCCTCGCCCTTATTGTCGGCGCGCATGATGATCGTGACATATTTCAAGGTGACGATGATCATCATCGACCAGAAAATCAGGCTGAGCACGCCGAACACGTGGAGCAGGTCGGGCGCCAGCAAGTGGTGCCCGGAGAAGGTCTCGCGGAACGCATAGATTGGCGACGTGCCGATATCGCCAAAGACGATGCCGACCGCGCCCACGGACAGCTTCCACAGCGGACCCCTGGCGTGGCCGTGCGAGGCGTCGTGTGGCGCGTCGGCCTCGGCGCCTCCAGTCGCAGTGATGTTCATTTTACGTAAAGTTCAGCCTTGACCGTCCGCGAGTGCGCACCGTCCCAGCTTGCTGTGCCGGAAGGCGGTGCGCCGCACTAGCACCGGGACTTAGGGGCTGCAATCTTGCCGGGACAAGGGCGTGACGCCCGTCTATAGCCCGCCCGCGAAAACCACTGACGGAGCGATTGAGCGATGCGGATTGGCGTGCCCAAGGAAATCAAGAACCACGAGTATCGCGTTGGGCTGACGCCCGCATCGGTCGCCGAACTGGTCGCCGCCGGGCACGAACTCCTGGTCGAGACCCACGCCGGTACCGGCATCGACTGCCCCGACGCGGCCTATCGCAAGGCCGGCGCGGAGATCCTGCCCAACGCCGCCGCAGTGTTCAAAGCCGCCGACATGATCGTCAAGGTCAAGGAACCGCAGGCCCAGGAAATCGCGCTGTTGGAGCCGCGCCACATCCTGTTCACTTACCTCCACCTCGCCGCCGACAAGGATCAGGCGATGGGCCTGATGCAATCGGGCGCGACCTGCATCGCTTATGAAACGGTGACGTCGAATTCGGGCGCGCTGCCTCTGTTGAAGCCGATGAGCGAAGTCGCCGGTCGGATGTCAGTCCAGGTCGGCGCACATTATCTCGAGAAAGAGCAAGGCGGCCGCGGCGTGCTTTTGGGCGGCGTGCCCGGGGTGGCCCCAGCCAAGGTCGCCATCCTCGGCGGCGGAGTCGCCGGCGTCAACGCCGCGCAAATGGCGGTCGGGATGCGCGCCGACGTGACCATTTACGACATCAACAACGACCGCCTGGCCGAGCTCGACATGTTCTTTTCGAGCCAGATCAAGACCGCTTATGCGTCACGGGCGGCGATCGCCAATGCGGTCGAAAAGGCCGAGCTGGTGATCGGCGCGGTGCTGGTCCCCGGCGCCGCCGCGCCCAAGCTCGTCACCCGCGACATGCTCAAGACAATGAAGCGCGGCAGCGTGATGGTCGACATCGCGATCGATCAGGGCGGCTGCTTCGAGACCAGCCATGCGACGACCTTCGACGACCCGGTGTTCGAGGTCGACGGCGTCATCCATTATTGCGTCGCCAACATGCCCGGCGCGGTATCGCGGACGAGTGCCTTCGCGCTCAACAACGCGACCCTGCCGTTCGCGCTCAAAATCGCCAATCTGGGCGCCGACAAAGCGATGAAGGCCGATCCGCACCTAGCCAACGGCTTGAACGTGTCGGGTGGCAAGATCCGCCACCAAGCGGTCGCCGAAGCGCTCGGTTTGAAGTTCGAGCCGCTTAAATAGGGCGCGGACTCAGCGCCGCGACCGCATCCTCGACCAGCGGCCGCCAGCCCGCATCGGCGGGCGCGTCGGCCAGCATCTGACGCCACAGCGTGATCGCCCCTGCCCGGTCGCCCGAGCGGGCCAGCGCCACGCCGAGGAAGAAGGGCGGCGCCGGGTGCCCGGGCGCCAGCTCCACCGCCCGCTCATAAGCGAATTCGGCGGCCGGAGTGATCACGCCGGCATGGTCGACCAGCGCATTGCCGAGCCCGATCCACAGCTCGATGTCGCCAGGATGCTCGCGCACCGCCGATCTCAAGATTCCCGCCGCGTCGGCGGTATGGCCCCGCCGCGCCATGGATTCGGACATCAACAGCCAATGCTCGGAGCTGGAAAAATCGCCAAAGAAGGCTTGCCGCGCGGCGGTCATCGGGATGACCTCTTTTGCCGCTGCCGCCGAATGGGTTGAGCCGGTCAGGCCAGGCCGACCCTGCAACGCATAGCCCGACGCACCGACCAGCAACGCCGCCGCCGCCAGCTTGAACATGGCCCCGCGTACCCCGAGCAGCCACAACGCCGCCAAGCCGAGCGCGATCAGCGCGGCGAGGATCAGCCAGCCGCTCATCCGCGCCGCAGCCGGATGCGCTTGCGGACCAGCAGTGACCCAAGCAGCAGCAGGACGAGCGGTGCGCCCCACAATGGCCAGCCGATCGGTTTTGCCGGCGGGCGGTAGCTGATCCAATTGCCGTAGCGTTCGATCAGCCAGGCGCGGATCGTCGCCGGGCTCTCGCCGGCGGCGATGCGGGTGCGCACCAGAGTGCGCATGTCGCCGGCCAGTTCGGCGTCCGAATCGGCAATCGACTGGCCTTGGCAGACGAGGCAGCGCAATTCCTCCATCAGCGCCTCGGCCCTGGTCTCCTGGCGCGGGTCGGGTAGCTGGCGGTTGGCCCATTGCGCGGGGGGGAGCGACGAGTCTGCGAGCGCCGGCTGGACCGCGAACAGGACGATCAGGACGAGCAAAAACCTCACTTCGCCTGCTCCAGCTGGGCGAGGATCATTGGCACATCGCTCGGCTCGATCGCCCCGACGTGCTGGTGGCGGATGATGCCGCGGCCATCGACGACGAAGCTTTCCGGCACGCCGGCCGATCCCAAAGCGAGCTGGACCCGGCTCGCATTGTCGGCGCCGATGCGCTCAAACGGATTGCCATGCGCGGCGAGGAAGGCGGCGAGGTCCTCGGGACGGTCACGGATAGCGATGCCGTCGATGATGACGCCGCGCCGCTTGAGTTCCTGCAAGACCGGCGCTTCGGCGACGCACGGCACGCACCAGCTGGCGAAGATATTGATCAGGCGCGGGCGGCCCTTGAGATCGGTCGACGCCAGCCCCGGCTGCCCCGGTAGCGCGGCGGGAAGCGCGAACGCCGGCACCGGCTGGCCGGCGAGGCGCGAGCGGATCGTCGTGTCCTCTGGATGCGATAGCCGCCAGACCAGCGCCGCGATCAGCAGAGCGAGTAGCACGACCGGTGTCAGGCGCAGCCAGCGGCTCACAGGTCGCGCTCCTTGCGCCAGCGCCGCCACGCGCGGCCGATGAGCGACAGCAGGCCGCCCAAAGCGATCAGCACGCCGCCCAGCCAAATGAGCGTGACGAATGGCTTCCACCACAGCCGCAATTGCCACCGCCCCTCGCCGTCGGGCTTGCCGACCAAGGTGTAGAGCTGGCCGCCGAGCAGAGTGGCGATGGCGGCTTCGTTGGTTTCGGTCGGCGGGTCGGTGAAGAAGCGGGTTTGCGGCTTGAGGATCAGCACGCCGTCGCCGCGCGAGGCGCGCAATTCGGCCTCGATCGCGGTCCAATTGGGGCCAACCGCGGGCGCGAGGCCCCGCAACTGGACCGTCCATGGGCCGACGGTGAGCGTCTCGCCGGGGCGTACGGCGGCGAGTTTTTCCTGCGAAAAAGCGCTATCGGTGGCCATGCCCGCAATCGCCACCGCGACTCCGAAATGGGCGAGTGCCATGCCCCAGGTCGAGAGCGGCGTGCGCAGCGGGTTGCGGCCGACCAGTGGCAGCCAGCTCGCCACCGCCAGCCCCGCCGCGACGGTCAGGCCCAGGCGCGGCAGCCAGCCAATCTGCGGCGCGGCGAACAGGCTGAGGGCCAGAGCGGTTGCCGCGAACAGCGCCGGAATGGTCAGCTTCTTCAGCACCGGCCGCGTTTCGCGCCGCCAGCTGAGCAATGGCCCGACCATGACCAGCGCCGCGAGAAGCAACGCCAAAGGCCCGGCGACGGCGTTGAAATAGGGCGGCCCGACCGACAATTTGTCGCCCGTCAGCGCCTCGACGAACAACGGATAGAGCGTGCCGAAGAAGACCACGCCGAGAATCACGGTGAGGAGGAGGTTGTTGACCACCAGCGCACTCTCGCGGCTGACCAGCTCGAACGGGGCGCCTTCTTTCAATTTGCCGGCGCTCAACGCGAACAAGGCGAACGCGGCGCCGACGTAGATGCCGAGCAAGGCCAGCAAAAAGGTGCCGCGCGACGGGTCGATGGCGAAGCTGTGAACCGAGGTCAGGATGCCCGACCGGACCAAAAACGTGCCGACCATCGACATCGAGAAAGCGATCATCGCCAGCATCATCGTCCACGCCCGCAAGGCGCCACGCGCGGCCAGCACATTGACCGAATGCAGCAATGCGGTCGCCGCCAGCCACGGCATCAGCGAGGCGTTTTCGACCGGGTCCCAAAACCACCAGCCGCCCCAGCCCAGCTCGTAATAGGCCCAGTAGCTGCCGGCCGTGATGCCGAGCGTCAGCAGCACCCAGGCGCCCAGCACCCACGGCCGCATCGCGCGCCCGATCGCCCGGTCGACATCGCCGGTCAGCAAGGCGCCGACGGCGAGGCTGAATGCGACCGACAGGCCAACGTAACCCAAGTAAAGCGTCGGCGGGTGGAAGGCTAAACCGGGATCTTGGAGCAAGGGATTGAGGCCCCTGCCCTCGATCGGCGCCGGATTGAGCCGTTCGAACGGGTTCGAGGCGATCAGCAGAAAGGCATAGAAACCCAGGGCCAGCGCACCCTGCGCGCCCAGTGCCGCGATCAGCGTTGGTTGGCTCAACCGCCGCGACCCGATTGCCAGCAACGCTCCGGCCACCGCCAGCACCGTCACCCACAGCAGCATCGAGCCTTCGTGATTGCCCCAGGCGCCCGCGATCTTGTAGATCAACGGCTTGGCGCTGTGGCTGTTCTCGGCGACCAGAGCTACCGACAAATCGGTTCGCGCGAATACCAGCAGCAGCATCGCAAAGGCGGTGAGAGTCAGCGCGCCCTGCACGATGGCCACGGCGCGGATGGTGCGCGCGGCCTCGAACCAGTTGCGCAAATGACCAACCGTCAGCAGCAATTGCAGCAGCGACAACGCCGCCGCCAGCCACAATGCAGCCAGTCCGGCCTCGGCGATCATGACGGTCCCAACTGGCCGTCACCCTGAACCAGTTTCAGGGTCCATTTCTTCGCCGGCGCTGTGCTTCGCGCAAATGGATGCTGAAACAAGTTCAGCATGACGAAAGAGAAGCAAATCATCGCTTGAGCGTCTTCGCCGCCCTGTGCTCGGCGGCCTGGTTGCCGAGTTGGGGCGGCATGTAGCGCTCGTCGTGCTTGGCGAGGATGGTGTCGGCGACGAAGGTGCCGCGCGCCATCCGCCCTTCGGCGACCACCCCGCTGCCCTCGCGGAACAGGTCGGGGGCGATGCCGCGATAGATGACCGGCGTGCGCGCTTCGCCGTCGCCGACGACGAAGCGGATGGAGACGCCATCGGTCTCGCGCTGCACCGATCCTTTCTCGACCATCCCGCCGAGCCGCATCGCCTTGCCGTCGGCGGCGCGGCCGACGGCGATGTCGGCGGGCGTATAGAAATAAGCGGCGCGGTCCTTGAGGCCCCACATCGCCAGCACGACGGCGGTCAGGGTTGCAACCAGCGCCGCCAGGACCATGACCAGCCGCTGGTTCTTGGGTTTCATTGGCGAAGCTTGTCGGCCGCAGCCTCGGCGCGCCGCATACTTGCGTATGACCACAGGATCAGCGCGGCGGTCGCGACGATGGCGACAACGTAAGCAGCGGTGACGAACGGCCACGGGTTCATTGCGCCGCCGCCCGGCGCAGCCGCGCCTCGACCTTGGCCTCGGCCAGCCCGGCCCGTATCCGCATCAGCACGACGCTGGCAAAGAGCGCGGTAAAGCCAAGCATGGTCAGCGGCAAAGGCCACAGGATCGAACTGTCGATGCTCGAGCCCGTCAGGCCGATGCTCTGCCCCTGGTGGAGCGTGCGCCACCACAGCACCGAATAATGGATGATCGGCAGGTTGATCGCCCCGACCAGCCCGAAGATCGCGGCCAATCGCCCTTCCCCGCCGCGCTCCTGCTCGGCCGAGGCCAGCGCGGTGTATCCCAGATAGAGGAAGAACAGGATCAGCATCGAGGTCAGCCGCCCGTCCCATTCCCACCACGTGCCCCAGGTCGGGCGGCCCCAAATCGAGCCGGTGGCGAGGCAGATGCCGGCGAAGGTCGCGCCGGCGGGAGCGATTGCCCGCCCGGCGACCGCGGCCAGCGGATGGCGCCAGACGAGCTGGCTGACCGAAGCGGCGGCGATCCCCGCCCAGCCCGCCATGCCGAGCCACGCCGCGGGAACGTGGATATAGAGAATCCGCACAGTATCGCCCTGGAGGTAGTCAGGCGGGGTAAGGGTTAAGCCGGCAATCACCCCGCCGACGGTGAGCAGTAGCCCAAATGCCAAAAACCAGCCCGTCGCCGGACGCGCAAATTTTTGAAATCGTGCTGGATTGGCGAGAAAGTGCATGGCGGCGCGCGCGGGCGTCAGCCCCGCCCGATCAGCCGCTGCGCCATGGCGTCAGCGACGGCCGCCGGGTCGCGGCCCGAAGACTCGCTTTCGGCCCAGATCTGCTCGAGCCGGTCGGGGATGCCGTCGATCCGCTGGCGCACCAGCGTTTCGTCGCCGTCCCCCAGATATTCGGTGCAGACATTGATGATGCCACCGGCGTTGATCACATAATCGGGGGCGTAGAGAATGCCGCGGGCGTGCAGGCGGGCGCCGTCCTCGGGCGTCGCCAGTTGGTTGTTGGCGCCGCCGGCGACGATCTTGGCGCGGAGCGCGGAAATGCTCGCTTCGTCGAAAATCGCGCCGAGCGCATTGGGGCTGAGTACATCCGCTTCCAGTGACAGGATTTCGACGGTCGAGACGACAGTGCCCTTGGTGGCGTCGGCGAGCTTGCTGGCCTTGGCCGGGTCGATATCGGCGATCGACAGCCGCGCGCCCTCGGCCGCGGCGTGGAGCGCGACCCCGGTGGCGACGCTGCCGGCGCCCTGGAGCGCGATGTGCAAGCCGTCGACGCTATCCTTGCCGAGCGCACGGCGGACCGCCGCCTTCAACCCGAGAAACACGCCGAGCGAGGTGTGTGGACCAGGATCGCCGCCGACTTCCCCGCCCACGACCGGGAGCCCGGCGACATATTTGGTCTGGCGGTGGACCTCGATCATGTCCTTGACCGACATGCCAACGTCTTCGGCGGTGACATAGCGGCCGCCAAGGCCGTCGATGGCACGCCCGAACGCGGCCAGCAGCCCGGGCGATTTGGTCCGCGCTTCGTCGGCGAGGATGACCGATTTGCCGCCGCCCAGCGGCAGCCCGG
>JBDSNQ010000169.1:0-2194 GCA_039915275.1 Sphingomicrobium sp. | reverse complement strand
ATCGACGTCCAGGAAGGCGATTATGTGAAGCGCGGCGACAATCTCGTCGGCGGCTCACCCGATCCGCACGACATCCTGGAGGTGCTCGGCGTCGAGGCACTGGCCGAATATCTCGTCAGCGAGATCCAGGAAGTCTACCGGCTCCAAGGCGTCAAGATCAACGACAAGCATATCGAGGTGATCGTTCGCCAGATGCTGCAAAAGGTCGAGATCACCGACGGCGGCGATACCACGCTGCTGGCCGGCGAGCAGGTCGATCGCGACGAGATGGACGAGGCCAATTTCCGGCTCGAAAAGAAGCAGAAGCCGGCGGTCGGCAAGCCGGTGCTGCTGGGCATCACCAAGGCGTCGCTGCAGACCCGCAGCTTCATCTCGGCCGCCTCGTTCCAGGAGACGACGCGGGTGCTCACCGAAGCCGCGGTGCAAGGCAAGATCGACACGTTGAACGGCCTCAAGGAGAATGTGATCGTCGGACGCTTGATCCCGGCCGGCACGGGTGCGGGCATGAACCGCATGCGGGTCGCCGCATCGAGCCGCGACACCGCGCTTCGGGCCGCCCAGCGCAAGATCCAGGAATCGCTGATCGCGCCCAACAGCGCCGCCGAGGAACATGCGGCGGAACTGGCCCAAGGTCCGGAAGCGGCGATCCACGCCGATCCGCTCGACGCGGTGACGCCGTCGGGCCACGGGCTCGACGCCGACGCGGGCGAATATCTGAAGAGCTGACCCTCTTCTCCGCGCACAAAAAATAGCCCCGCCGGCTTATCACCGGCGGGGCTATTGTTTTGTCGTCCGCTATTTGCCGAACCGAAAACCGGTCTAGCAGTTGCCGCCGTTCATTGCGTTCTGAGTGCAGTTGGCGGCCGAATTAACGTCGGCGGCGGCACCGCGAACGGTGTTGCACGCAACAAGCGTCACGCCGGCCCCAATCAATACGACGGTCAACAACTTACGAACCATGGTCTATTCTCCTTACGTAGGCGGAATGACCATGGCCCTAATCAGGTGGCGTTGTCGACCGCGTTGGCGGCCGAATTCACGTCGGCGGCTGCGCCACGAACGGTGTTACAAGCGGCAATCGAGACCGACGCCCCGATCAAAACCAAAGTCACTACCTTGCGAAGCATGTCGATTTCTCCTGTCTGACTGCTGAACGCCAACGCGCGGGGCTGCAAAGCGGTCCATTACGCCGCCGCAATTTTGTCACGGCCCGTGGCGGGCGACCGTCTAGACCGCGATCGGCGCGGCGATATGCGGGTGCGGATCATAGGCTTCGAACGCGAAATCGTCGGGTTCGTAGGCGTCGACCGCCTGCCCCCGATCCTTGAGCATCAGGCGCGGCAACGGCTTGGGCTCGCGCGAAAGCTGGAGCCGCGCCTGGTCGACATGGTTGGAATAGAGATGGCAGTCGCCGCCGGTCCACACGAACACCCCTGGCTCGAGCCCGCACTCGCGCGCCAGCATGTGGGTCAAAAGCGCGTAACTGGCGATGTTGAACGGGACGCCAAGGAAAAAATCGGCGCTGCGCTGATAGAGCTGGAGATTGAGCCGCCCGCCCGCCGCCTGCGTCTGAAATAGGCAATGGCATGGGGCCAGCGCCATCCGGTCAAGCTCGCCCGGGTTCCAGGCGGTGACGATCTGCCGGCGCGATGAAGGCTCGCGCTTGATCAGCTCTATGAGCTTGCCGATCTGGTCGATGTGGCGCCCGTCGGCAGTCTCCCATTCGCGCCACTGCTTGCCATAGACCGGCCCCAAATCGCCCTGTTCGTCGGCCCATTCGTCCCAGATTTTGACATTGCGCTCCTGCAGCCAGCGGACGTTGGTGTCGCCGCGTAGGAACCACAGCAATTCGACGATGATCGAGCGCACGTGCAGTTTCTTGGTCGTCAGCAGCGGAAAACCGTCGGCGAGGTCGAACCGCATCTGCGCCCCGAAATGGGTCCGCGTACCGGTCTCGGTGCGATCCATCTGCTCGACCCCGTGTTCGAGGATCAGCCGCATCAAGTCGAGATATTGGCGCATCGAGCGTCACCCCTAAACGCTGCGCCGGCGCGCACAAGCGGTGGTTTTGATTCCACAACGGATGTTTATTGTGTCCGCGATGGACGCGGTTCAGCTGGCTCCCCGCCGCCGCCGGACCTACGCCTGCCCAATGCGATATCAGCGTGCCGAATATCCTTTGACGCTCGATGGA
>JBDSNQ010000045.1:0-15994 GCA_039915275.1 Sphingomicrobium sp. | reverse complement strand
ACCGCGACCATCTCATGCCCGACGAATATTCGCGTGCGATTATCGGGCGAAAATTTGGTGCGGTAGGATACGCCCTTGGCCGACAGCTGGCTCTTAGCGATGTCGCACGCGCTCGAGAATTTGGCGGTGCCGACCGGGTCGAACTGGACCGCGCAGGTCGTCATGTCGGTCGAGACGCTAACCGGGTTGGCGCGCTGAGCGGCGACCAGCGCCGGGTTGGCCGCTTGCGCGATCAAGTGAAAGCCGGGGAAATAGAGCGCCAGCGCAAGCAGCATGCCGCCGACCATCACCGGCTTGCGCCCGACCCGATCGGACAGCCAGCCGAAGAAAACATAGAGCGGCGCGCTGACCAGAGTCATGACGATCAGCAGCATATTGACGGTCGGCTCGGCCACGCTGAGCGATCGGCCGAGGAACACCTGCATGTAGAAAAAGGTCGCGTACCAGACGGCGCCCTGGGCGCACATGATGGCGAAGAAGGCGACCAGCACGCGCTGCAAATTGTCGCGCTGGCCGAACGCCTCGCGCAGCGGCGCCTTTGTGACGTCGCCGTCCTCCTTGAGCTTTTTGAACGCCGGGCTTTCCGACAGCTTAGCCCGCATCCACACCGAAATGCCGAGCAGCACGAGCGACATCAGGAACGGCACCCGCCAACCCCAAGCGGCGAACGCCTCCTCGCCGATCCAGGTGCGGGTGGCGAGGATCACCAGCAGCGCCGCCAGCAGCCCGAACGACGCCGACGACTGGACCCACCCCGTGGCCGCGCCGCGCTTGTCGTTGGGCGCATTCTCGGCGACATAAATCGCCGCCCCGCCATATTCACCGCCGAGCGCGATGCCCTGGAGGATGCGCAGGAAGATCAGCAGCGCCGGGGCCAGTGCGCCCGCGCTGGCGTAGGTCGGCAGCAGCCCGATGGCGAAGGTCGCCGCGCCCATCAGGCTGACCGTGACCAGGAACGCGCCCTTGCGCCCGAGCCGGTCGCCGACGACGCCGAAAATGATCGCGCCCAGCGGCCGGAAAGCGAAGCCGGCGGCGAACAATCCCAGCGCCGCGATCAGCGCCGCGGTCGGGTCGAGCCCGGCGAAAAACACCTTGGAGATGGTCGTGGCGAGGCTGCCGAAGATGAAGAAATCGTACCACTCAAACGCGGTCCCGGCCGAAGAGGCAATGATCACCCGCGCCATGCCCCATGGCTTGTGGTGCTGCTCCACGATGCTCGCCATCCTGCTCTCCCTCAGCCGAGGGATAGCGCCGCGCTTGCAACGCGCAACCTAAAGTGAGCCGTTTAGCCGGCGAGGATGGTGGCGGCGGTTTGTTCGATGGTGCCGGCGACCAGGATCGGGGTGCTGCCGACGATGCCGACCTGGGTCTGGCCATTTTCGTGCGTGCGCAGCCAGGCGACGTTGCCGACCACGACCAAATAGTCGCCGCCGTGCGATTTCATCGGAACGAATTTCATAAAACTATCTCCTGGTCACGCACCTCTAGGCGACCAGTCTGTTAATCGCGTTAACGTCAGTCGCGCTTGCGGATCTGTTCGTCGAGGCTCGCCAGGCGCAGGCCGAATTTGGTCACGGTCAGGTGATTGAGCACCAGCCTGGGATCGCGCTGGAGCGCCAGCTGCTGCTCAACCTCCATCCCGTTCTTCATGCGGTAACGGATGGTCGCGCGCGGACCGGTGACGACGAATTCGACCGGCCCGTCGGCGTCGGTCAGCGACCCGCGATAGCTGCCGTGGCCATCGGCCCGAAACAGCCAGCGCCGCTGCCTCGGCTGCTTGGTCCCTTCGCTTATCGCCTGGTCGAGGATCAAGCCACCGTGCCCGTCGGCGCGGCCGACGCTGTCGACGCGCACCCTGATTGCGGAGCTGAAAGCCTTTCGCAGGATCGCGTCGCCGTGCGTGAGTCCGGTAAAAAAGGTGATCGGATCGAGGTGCGCGGCGGGATCAGCGGGGAGCGGGCTCGATGGCGCGCAACTCGCCAGCGTCAGTGCCGCGCCGACCAGCGCATACCTCACACGCGGCCCGCAAGCAGCGCGTCGACCACGGCGGGGTCGGCCAGTGTCGAAGTGTCGCCGAACTGGGTCTCGCCCTCGGCGATCTTCCTCAGGATGCGCCGCATGATCTTGCCCGACCGCGTCTTGGGCAAAGCCGGGGTGAACTGGATTTTCTCCGGCGCGGCGAGCGCGCCGATGTCCTTGCGCACCAGCTGGCCTAATTCCTTGCGCAATGCGTCGCTGCCTTCCTCGCCGGCGTTTAAGGTGACGTAGGCGTAGATCGCCTGGCCCTTGATGTCGTGGGGGAAGCCGACCACCGCCGCCTCGGCGACCAGTGCATGTTCGACCAGCGCGCTCTCGACTTCCGCGCTGCCGATGCGGTGGCCGGAAACGTTGATGACGTCATCGACCCGGCCGGTGATCCAGTAATAATCATCCTCGTCGCGGCGGCAGCCGTCGCCGGTGAAATAGCGTCCGGGATAGGTCGTGAAATAGGTTTGGAAGAAGCGATTGTGGTCATCCCACACGGTCCGCATCTGGCCCGGCCAACTCGCCGAAATGCACAGATTGCCGCTGGTGGCGCCGTCGAGTTGCTTGCCGTCGGCATCGACCAGCAGCGGCTTGACGCCGGGCAGCGGCCGCGAAGCCGAGCCCGGTTTCATCGGCGTTGCGCCGGGGAAGCCGGAAATGAGAATGCCGCCGGTCTCGGTCTGCCACCAGGTATCGACCACCGGGCAGCGGCGATCGCCGACCACGCGCCAATACCATTCCCACGCCTCGGGGTTGATCGGTTCGCCGACCGTGCCGAGCAGGCGGATCGAAGTGCGGCGGTGGCGCTTCACGTGAATGTCGCCCTCGCGCATCAAAGCGCGCAGCGCGGTCGGCGCGGTGTAGAAGATGGTTACGCCAAGCCGGTCGACGGTCTCCCAGAAACGCCCGAAATCAGGATAGTTGGGTACCCCGTCGAACATCACGCTGGTCGCGCCATTCATCAGCGGTCCGTAGACCACATAGCTGTGGCCGGTGATCCAACCGACGTCGGCGGTGCACCAGAAGATGTCGTCATCGCGCGGTCCGAAGATCCAGTCGAAAGTCGCCGCCGCCCACACCGCATAGCCGCCAATGCTGTGGACCACGC
Organism: Sphingomicrobium sp.; assembly: GCA_039915275.1. Taxonomy (GTDB): domain Bacteria; phylum Pseudomonadota; class Alphaproteobacteria; order Sphingomonadales; family Sphingomonadaceae; genus Sphingomicrobium. The sequence continues at coordinate 12,861 of JBDSNQ010000045.1, read as the reverse complement.
CCTTGGGCAAACCGGTCGAGCCCGAGGTGTAAAGAATGAACAACGGGTCCTCGGCGTTCATCACTTCGGGTTCGCACTGCGTCGACAGCCCAGCGCGCACCGCCGCGTAGGAGACGTCGCGCCCTTCCTTCATCGGCACGTCAGCGCCGGTGCGGCTGATAACGATCACGCTCGCCACGTCTCGCCGCTCGAGCGCCGCATCGACGTTGCGCTTGAGCGGGATCGGCTTGCCGCCGCGCAGTCCCTCGTCGGCGGTGATCATCGCGCAGGCATCGCAATCGGCGATGCGGCCGGCGAGGCTGTCGGGCGAGAAGCCGCCGAACACCACCGAATGGATCGCGCCGATCCGCGCGCAGGCGAGCATCGCCGCGGCGGCTTCGGGGATCATCGGCAGATAGATCATAACGCGGTCGCCGCGCCGGACGCCGCGTTGTTTGAGCAAATTCGCCATGCGGCAGGTTTCGGCGTGCAGCTCGCGGTAAGTGAGGGTGCGGCCGGTGCCGGGCTCGTCGGGCTCGAAGATGAGCGCCGTGCGGTCACCGCGTGTCGCCAAATGCCGGTCGAGGCAATTGACCGACAGGTTCAACTCCCCATCGGCATACCAGCGGATGCGGAAGTCGGACTCGTCAAACGACCAGTCGCCGGCTTGTTCGGGGAAGCGCGACCAATCGAGCCGCCGCGCCTGGTCGAGCCAGAAGGCGTCGGTGTCCTGGTCCACCCGCCGGTGCATTTCGGCCAGCTCGCCTGGGCCAATGTCGGCGTCGAAATCGGCCGGGACGGGGTGCAGCGCCTCAGCCATTCAATCTCACTCCGCCGCTGTCATGGTCGCCATATCGATAACGAAGCGATAGCGGACATCGTTGCGCAGCAATCGCTCATAGGCGTCGTTGACCTCGTCCATGCGGATCATTTCGCAATCGGGATAGATGTCGAGCTCGGCGCAGAAATCGAGCATCTCCTGGGTTTCGGGGATCCCGCCGATGGCCGATCCGCCGACCGCCCGGTTCCACCAGATGATGTTAAATCCGGTGAAGCCCGGCATTGGCGTCAGCGCGCCGACGATCACCATCCGCCCCGAGCGCCCGAGCAGGTTGAGATAGCGGTCGATTTCATGGCTCACCGGGATGGTGTTGAGAATGAAGTCGAAGCGGGTGGCCGCTGCCGCCATCGCCGCGTCGTCGGTCGAGACGATGACGTCGTGCGCGCCGAGCCGCCGCGCGTCCTCGCCTTTTTCGGGCGTCGTGGTGATCATCGTCACGTGCGCGCCCATCGCGGCGGCCAATTTGACCCCCATGTGGCCGAGTCCGCCAAGCCCGATGACGCCGACCTTGGTGCCTTGGCCGACCTTATACTGGCGTAGCGGCGAGTAGGTCGTGATCCCGGCGCACAGCAAGGGCGCGACCCGCGCCGCGTCCATGCCCTTGGGCACCTTCAACACGAAATGGTCGCGCACGACGATATGGTCGGTGTAGCCGCCCTTGCTGATCGTGCCGTCGTGGCGGTCGGGGCTGTTATAGGTCTGGACGCAGCCCTTGCGGCAGAACACTTCCCAGCCCTCGAGGCACTGGTCGCAGGCCATGCAGCTGTCGACCATGCAGCCGACCGCGACCGTGTCGCCGACCGCATGGCGCGTGACCTCATTGCCGACCGCGGTCACGATGCCGACGATCTCGTGGCCGGGGATGACCGGATAGCGGCTTCCGCCCCAATCGTTACGGCAGGTATGGAGATCGCTGTGGCAAATGCCGGCGAACGTAATCTTGATCGCGACGTCGTCGGGCCGAAGGTCGCGGCGCTCGAACGCCATCGGCTTTAGCGGCTGGTCGGCGGCGTCGGTGCCCCAGCCCATGGCCTTGGTCGTCATGCCTAATCTCCTGCGCGTTTGAGGGTGCGTCGCGCCTGCACCAGGTGGGGCCGGTCGACCATCCTGCCGCCGATCGACAGCACCCCGGCATCGGGCTCGGCGTCGAAGGCGGCGACGATCGCTTTGGCGTGCGCGATGTCGTCGGCCGACGGGCTGAAAGCGGCATTGATGATCGCCACCTGGCCGGGGTGGATGGCGAGCTTGCCGGTAAAGCCTTCGCGCGCCGCCGCTTCGGCTTCGGCGCGCAAGCTTTGGTCGTCCTTGAAGTCCGAGAAGATGCCGTCGACCGGCTGGACGCCGGCGGCAACCGCGCCGGCGAGGCACAGCGACCGCGCCAGCTGATAGGTCATGCTCAATTCGCCGTCGGCATCATATTTGGACGAGGCGCCGAGTGCCGCCGACAAATCCTCGGCGCCCCAGCTCATCGCGGCCAACGGCGACTTGGGGTCGCGGTAAGTCAGCATCCCGAACAGGCTCGCCGCGGTTTCAGTCACGATCGCGTGGACCGGCAGATTGCCGGTGCGGTGGGCGAGCTGGGCGACATCGGCGCCGCTTTCCACCTTGGGCAGCACGACGCCTTCGAAGTCGGCCGAGGCGAACAGGCCCAGGTCGGCCTTGACCTGTTCGCTACCGAGCGGGTTGATGCGCACCCACCATTGCGGTCCGCCGGAGCGGGCGGGGAGGGCCTTCAAGATCTCGCGCGCCGCCGCCTTGCGCGCGGGAGCAACGCTGTCCTCGAGGTCGAAGATGATCGCATCAGCCTCACTTGCCAGCGCCTTGGCAATCTTCTTCTCGCTGTCGGCGGGGACGAACAGCCAGCTGCGTGGCTCGCTCATTGCGGCTTTTTCAGCAGCAGCGCGGTGCGCGTGCATTCGCACACCAGCTCATCGCGCTGGTTGAAGCTGCGGTGCGCCCAGGTGACGATGCCTGCGTTGGGCCGCGACTTGCTCTCGCGCACTGCGACGCATTCACTCTCGCTGCGCAGCGTATCGCCGGCGAACACCGGGTTGGGGAAGACCAATTTGTCATAGCCCAAATTGGCGACCAGCGTGCCTAGCGTGGTGTCGGCGACGCTGACCCCGACCATCAGCCCGAAGGTGAAGATCGAATTGACTAGCGGCTTGCCGAACTCCGACTTGGCCGCAGCCTCGTGGTCGAGATGCAGCGGCTGCGGATTGTGGGTCAGCGCCGAGATCAGCACATTGTCAGTTTCGGTCACGGTGCGGGTCAGCGCGTGGGCGATGGTGTCGCCGACTTGCCACTCGTCGAAAAAGCGTCCTGGCATGGATGCGCTCTAGGCAGGCAGCAGGAGCTCGGCAATGGCCTCGGTCATCGCCGAGCCATCGAGCCGGTAGGCGGCGTAGAGATCGGGCAGGCTGCCGGTCTGGCCAAAACGGTCGACCCCCAGCGGCGCGACGCGCTGGCCGAGCACGCCGCCGATCCACGACAGCGAGGCCGGCGCGGCGTCGGCGATGGTGACGAGGCCGGCACCGGGCGCAAGCGCCGACAGCAGGGTCTCGATATGGCTCGGCTCGCGGCGACCGCCCCAGCGTGCTGCCTGCGCCGCCGTCCAACCGCGATGGAGCAGATTGGGCGACGTGATGCTGAGCAACCCAAGCCCGGGCACGTCGGCGCTGAGTTCCTCCCACGCGGCGAGTGCCTCGGGCATCACCGCGCCCATCGCCACGATCGCCGCTTCGGCATGGGGTCCGGGCGGCCGCAGCCAATAGCCGCCGTCCAAGGCAACCTCGCGCCAACTGTCATTCGCGCGTTCAACCTGCGCCACCGCTCGCGTCGACAAGCGGAAATAGATCGACTCGCCAGCGGGATCATCGACCAGCCGGAACGCTTCTTCCATCATCGCCGCGAGCTCGTCGGCGAAGGCCGGCTCGTAATGGCGCAGGCCGGGCTGGCCGAGCGCGATCAGCGGCGGATTGATCGACTGATGCGCGCCGCCCTCTGGCCCCAGCGTAATCCCGCTCGGCGTCGCGACCAGGATGAAGCGGGCGTCCTGGTAACAGGCGTAGTTCAAGGCATCGAGGCCGCGGGCGATAAACGGATCGTAGAGCGTGCCGATCGGCACCAGCCGCGTTCCGAACAGGTCGCCGGCAAGGCCCATCGCGGCGAGCATCAGGAACAAATTGTTCTCGGCGATGCCAAGTTCGATGTGCTGGCCTTGGTTTGTCGCCGACCACTTTTGTGCAGACGCAATCTTTGCCTTGGCAAAAACGTCGGCCATTTCCCGCCTGCGGAACAGGCCGCGCTGGTTGACCCATGCGCCGAGGTTGGTCGAGACGGTGACGTCGGGCGAGGTGGTGACGATGCGGTCGGCGAGCGCGCTACCGGCCTTGGACAGGTCGAGCAGGATGCGGCCGAACGCGGCCTGGGTCGACTGCTCGTCGCCGGCTGGCGTCGGGATTTGCGGGACCGCGATCGAGTCGAACGCGCGCGGCCGCTTGGCCCGGGCGATCTGGCTATGGTCGATCAGCGCTTCGACCGCCGGCCGCGCATTGTCGCCCACGCCTTCAAGCGGCTCCCACTCGCGGCCCTCCGCCACGCCCATGGTTTCGCGCAGCGCCGCCATCTGGGTTGGGTTCATCAGCCCCGAATGATTGTCCTTGTGGCCGGCGAACGGCAGCCCATAGCCCTTGATCGTCCAGGCGATGAACAATGTCGGCACATCGTCGGCGGCGGCGGCGAACGCCTCGACCAGCGACTCCATGCAATGGCCGCCGAGATTGGTGAACAGCGCGGCAAGCGCGGCGTCGTCATGCCCCTTGAGAAACGCCGCCGCCGCTTTGCCGAGATCGCCCTCGATCCGCGCCCGCCACGCCGCCCCGCCCTGGTAATGCAGCGCCGACAAATCGGCATTGGGCAGCGCCTCGAGCCACGCCCCGATCTTCGGATTGGCATTGAGCGTGGCCTGTAGCTTTTTGCCCCAACGCAATTCGACCACCCGCCAGCCGCAGCTTTTGAAAATCTCGTCGAAGCGCTCGAACATCCGGTCGGCGCTGGTCGCGTCGAGGCTCTGGCGGTTATAATCGACGATCCACCAGCAATTGCGGATGTCGTGCTTGGCGGCCTCGATCAGGCATTCATAGATGTTGCCCTCGTCGAGCTCGGCGTCGCCCATCAGCGCAACGAAGCGGCCACGGTCGGCCTCGGCCAACCAGCCATGCGCGGTCAGATAATCCTGGATCAGCGAAGCGAACGCCGTGATCGCCACGCCCAGTCCGACCGAACCGGTAGAGAAATCGACCGGAATCTGGTCCTTGGTCCGGCTCGGATAGCTTTGCATCCCGCCGAAGCCGCGGAAATTCTCGAGCTGCTCGCGCGACTGCGACCCAAGCAAATAATGGATCGCGTGCAGCACCGGTCCGGCGTGCGGTTTGACCGCCACCCGGTCGTTGGGCCCGAGCGCCTGGAAATAAAGCGCGGCCATGATCGCCGTCATCGAGGTGCAGCTCGCCTGGTGCCCGCCGACCTTGAGCCCGTCGGGCGAAGGGCGGATGTGGTTGGCGTGGTGGATGGTCCACGCCGACAGCCAGCGCAGCCGCTCCTCGAGCAGCTTCAAGGCGGCAATGTCGGGCGCGGACGTCTGCTTGAGCATGGCGCACGCCTAGACCAGCCCGCAGCTCCGGAAAAGATGTCAGTTCGCATCGAATGTCAATAAGCCTATTGACGTTTATCGATATGGCATGTATTGCTAAACGATATTCATTGGATGGAGTCCGCAAGCGATGCCCCGCAACCAGTCCGCCGCTTTGCCCGTCGCTTTCGTGGTCCTGCGCATCCTGATTGTCCTCAACTGGATCTACGGCGCCGTCGTCCTCGCGATCCTGGTTGGGACATTCACCGCCGAGCATTGGACCATGACCGCGCTCGGCGTCCCGCCATCGGCCGCGACCAAACCGTTCGTCATGGGCATGCGCGGAATAGCGGCGCTTGGCCTGGTCGCCGTCCCGCTCAACCTCGCGCTCCTCAGGCGCCTGTTGGCGATGGTCGCAACGGTTCGCGCCGGCGATCCGTTCGTCGCCAGCAACGCCTATCGCCTGCAGGCCGTCGCCTGGTTATTGCTCGCCCAGCAGCTGCTCAGCCTGGTCATCGGCATGATCGGTAAAGCAATCTCGACCCCCGCACATCCGTTTCATCTCGATGCCGGTTTTTCGCCCGGCGGCTGGCTGGCCGTGCTCTTGACCTTCGTTCTCGCCCGCGTCTTCGCTGAAGGCACGCTGATGCGCCAAGACCTCGAAGGGACCGTCTGACATGGCGATTGTCGTCAAGCTCGACGAGCTGTTGCACCAGCGGCGGATGACGTTGACCGAGCTCGCCGAGCGGGTCGACATCACGCTCGCCAATCTGTCGATCCTCAAGACCGGCAAGGCCCGCGCGATCCGTTTCTCGACGCTCGAGGCAATCTGCGACGCGCTCGGGTGCCAGCCCGGCGACGTGATGGCGTTCCGCCCTGACCCGGGCGCGGCCGCTTAGGCCGCCTGCCTTTTGTCCTGCTCGGTGTCGAAGCGCGCCTGTGCGCCGTGGATGCCCCCTACATTATCAAGCGCCCATTGGGTCAGCGCCGTGATCGGTTTGAGTAGCGAATGGCCAAGGTCCGTAAGCTCATAATCGACCCGCGGCGGGATCGACGGGGTGACCGTTCGGTTGACCAGCCCATCGCGCTCGAGATTGCGCAAGGTCAGCGTCAGCATGCGCTGCGACACGCTTGGTATCTCACGCCGAAGCTCGTTGAACCGCCGCGACCCGTCGCCAAGCGTGGCCACGACCAGCACCGTCCATTTGTCGCCAATCCGCGACAGCAAGGTGCTGATCGTGCGGCATACGGGATTGCTCGGGTCTTTCATCTTGCGTCTCCAGGCACAGGCATGTTCCCGCGCACAAATTTGTTCGTGGGCCACAGAAAAGTGCGTTCTTGCGGCCGGTTTTCATGTGGTTACTTAGGGTGCCTCGGTAACAAATTCATACCAAGGAGGCAATAGTGACCATCCTCAAGATCGACAGCAGCATCACCGGCGACAACAGCGTCAGCCGCATTTTGACCGAGCATATCGTCAACCAGCTCGAGCCATCGAACCTCGGCGAAACCGTGATCCGCCGCGATCTCGTCGCCGATCCGCTCGACCATCTGACGCTCGGCGCCTTTGCCGATTCCACCGTGATCGACGAATTCCTCGCCGCCGACACCATCGTCATCGGCGCGCCAATGTATAATTTCACTTTGCCCAGCCAATTAAAGGCGTGGCTCGACCGCATCCTCGTCGCCGGCAAGACCTTCCGTTACTCCGAGGAAGGCCGGCCTGAGGGTCTGGTGGGCGACAAGCGCGTGATCGTCGCACTTTCGCGCGGCGGTTTTTACGGCGTCGATTCACCGGCGGCCCAGCTCGAGCATCTCGAGAGCTATTTGACCGGCACGTTCGGCTTCATCGGCATCACCCCGGAATTCGTCCACGCCGACGGCATCGCTGTCGGGCCCGAGCAGCGCAACGCCGGCATCGCCAACGGCCTCGCCGAGATCGAGCGGCTGGCGGCCTAGGCGCCGAGCCGGCCATGGCTAGAAGCGGGCGGTCAATTGCAGCCCATAGGTTCGCGGCTCACCGGGGACGAAGGTCGCCATGCCGATCGTGTCGCCGGTGTTGCCCGCATCCTTGATATAAGCCTTGTCGAACGCATTCTCGACAAATGCCTCGGCGCGGAAGCGGCCGCCGCTGAAGGTGTAGCCGAGCCGCGCGCTGACCAAAGCGAAGCCCTTCTGGAATTCGTCCTGGACGGTGTCGGCAACGATCTTGCCGCGGGCCAGCGTCTGCAGCTCGGGGCGGTCATTGTCATTGTCGAAGAAGACCTTGGACTGATAGGTCACGGCCGGCGTGAAATCGATCCGCCCGCCGCCCAGGTCGGCGGCCAGCGTCCCACCCGCGGAGAAGCTATGGTCGGGCGACAGGCGGAAGCGGTTGCCGTCGAACACGCCTGATTTGAAGCGGGCATGGTTGAACGCATAATTTGCAAACAGCCGCACCGCCGGGCTGACGGTATAGCGCGCCTGAGCTTCGAAGCCGTAGCTGTCCGCTTTACCGGCATTGCTCGTGATAAACACCGTGCCAACTTGCTCTGTAGTCTGGAAGTTATTGTATTTGTAGTAGAAAATCGCGCCGTCGAGGTACAGGCGATGATCGAGCGCAGTGGTCTTCGCGCCAATCTCATAGCTGTCGACCGTCTCCGCATCCGCCACTTCAAACCGCGCCGGCGCGCCGGGAAGCGATGGCGGTGCCGCGGTCAGCACCTCGGGCCGGCGGCCCCGCGCGTAGATCGCGTACAGACTGGTGTCGGGGTTTGGCTGGTAACGGGCGAACGCGCGCCAGGTGAAGCCGCTGTCCTTGAAACTCTGGCTGATCCGCGCCTCGCCCGGCGTGGACTGGAAAGTGAGACCGAAGATCGGCACCGGATACAGCGCCGATGGCGGAATATTGGCGGCTCCCGGCGCGGCGAGCGCGGTCAGCAGCAAGGTCCGCAGCGGCTCCGATTGCGTCAGCGCACCCAAGAAGCCGCCAAGGATCGAGCGGCCGTTCTGGACCTCGGACTGAACGCCCGAAGTCTTGCTGTCGTGGGTCCAGCGCAGCCCGGCGCCGACCTCGAACTGCGGCGATAGCTTGGCCGTAACGTCGCCGAACAGGTCGAAGGCGTCGGTCTTCGAAAAGCTGGTCTGTTCTTCATTGTGGGCGGATTTGAGATTGGCCGCGATGCCGCTCGCGATCGGACCTGGCAGAAAATAGCTGTAGGCACCCGCGACGCCCTGCAGGAGCAGGCTGGTGAAACCCGGGTTGCCGATCAGTGAGATCGGCGCCGGATCGCTCGCCGGCCGGCCTGGAATGAATCCGCCGCCGTTGAGCGCGCCGGCGATCTGGGCAAGCGCGGCCCGCTCGTCGAACTGGGCGGGCGTGCGGTCCGATCCGTTCTCGTGGAAATAGCTCGCGCCGACGAAGGCCTTGATCGCACCGCCGGAATCCCAGTTCAGGCGCAGCTCCTGGCTGAATTGCTTGCTGCGCGCGTCATCGGCGGCGGTGATCACGGGGAGCGAGGTTCCGTCCGCGTCGAGGATTTCGAGCGCGTGGAACTGGCGGTAGGCCGTGATCGAATTGAGCGTGAGCGCATCGTCGAGCTCGGCCTTCAACAGGCCGGTCACGCCCCACACGTTGCGGTCGAGCCCGAGTGCCTTGCCGCCCTCAAAGCCGGCGCCGGGCGCGAGCGCGGCGCCGTCGTGGATCCCGAGACCGCCGAGCACTTCGCCGGTAACCGGATCGGTCGGGCGGAACGCCAGCGATTTGAACGCGGTCCCTTCCGGCGTGTCCCTTTGGTAATTGCCAATGATGTCCGCGGTGATCCGCTCGCTCGGCTTGAAGCGCAGACTGGCGCGCACCGCGCCCGTCTTGACCGACTGGAAATTGTCGCCGCCGAGCAAATTGTCGACGGTGCCGTCGCGCTTCTTGTAGCGGCCGGCGATGCGGATCCCGGCATTCTCACCGAGCGGCGCATTCACCATCGCCTCGCCGAGCATATAATCGAAATTGCCATAGGCGCCGCGGACCATGCCGGAGGCGGTGCTGAGGTCGGGCTTGGCCTGGACGATGTTGATCGCGCCGATCAACGCGCCCCGGCCGTACAACGTCGATTGAGGCCCTTTCGAAACCTCGACGCGTTCGATGTCGAACAGCTCGACATAGGCGCCGCGCGGCTTGGCGATCGACACGCCGTCCTGATAAATTGAAATTCGCGGCTCGAAGAAGGCGTCGGCCGAATCGCTGGTCACGCCGCGAATGTTGATCGCGGCGTTGTTGGGCGACTGGTTCTGGACCGCCAGGCCCGGCGTGTAGCGCGCCAGATCCTCGAACTCCTGGACGCCGAGCTGCTCGAGAAACTTGCCAGTGTAAGCGGTCAGCGCGAACGGAACATCGACCTGGCGCTGCTCGCGCAGCTGGGCGGTGACGATGATCGCCTCTTCCTGGTTCTGCCCGCTGTCGTCGGCCGCCGCGGTCGAAGCCTTTTGCGTGTCGGACGGCGGCGGCGGCGTGTCCTGCGATTGGGCCGGAGCCGCGCTGCAAATCGCCAACAAACTGCCGGCCGCGAGCAAAATAGTCCTGTTCATCGAAATGCCCCCCATTTGCGAATCCGCAATGCACGGCAGGATGACTTGGTGATGACGGTCCGTCGAGAGGCGAAATGAAAGGCGGTGAAAAGCCTTGGCTGATTTTCGATTAGAGCGCGGCTAGAAGCTGAGCTGCCCGCGCATCATTTCGACGCAGGTGCCGCCGATACGAACCGCACCAACCGCTCCGCCTTGCTTGTCGACCGACACTTCGATCCGGCTCGGGCGGCCCATTTCGACTCCCTGGTCGACGACGAACGCAAGCTCGCCGTCGCTTTCGGGCGCGAAGCTGGCGAGATAAGCGCACAGCGCCCCCGCCGCGCTGCCGGTCGCGGGGTCCTCGATTATGTTGCTCAGCGGCGCGAACATACGTGCGCGCAGTCGCTTGGGATCGCCATCGACCCGGACGTAGAGCATCAGCGAGAAACTGAAGCCGGGATTGGGATAGCGCTGGTCGGCGTGGACGAACGCGCTGCCGCTGGGTCGGGCCGTGGCGAGATCGGCGAGCGATTCCAGCTCGGCGATGGCGAACGGCAAGCCGACCGAGACGAAGGCGGGGCCATGGTTGGCCGGGCTGACCGCGCCGGCCTCCAGCGACGCGCAGGCGGCGATCACGGCCGGGTCGATCGTCTCGCCAACCTCCAGCGGGCGGGGCGCCGCGATGCTGGCCGAGACCCGGTCGCCGTCTCGGACGATGCGGCAATCGACCACCCCGGCTTTCTCCGAGAAGCGAAAATGGTCGCCGACCGGCTGACCGAACAATTCGCTCAGGCGGGCGATGTGAAAGGCGGTCCCGACATTGGGGTGGCCGGCGAACGGCAGCTCCTCGACCGGGGTGAAGATGCGCACCGTGGCCAGGCAATCGCTGCCGTCGGACGGAGGCAGGATGAAGGTCGATTCGGAATAATTGAACTCGGTCGCGATGCGCTGCATCGCCGCGCCATTGAGCCCGCGCGCGTCCGCAATGACGGCCAGCGGATTGCCGCCGAACGCCTGGTCGGTGAACACGTCGAGCGTCACATAATCGAGCGTTGGCACGGGCCTTAGCTCAGCAGGCGCAGCGGATTTTCGATCAGCGCTTTCATCGCCTGCATGAAATTGGCTGCGTCCCAGCCATCGACCACGCGATGATCGCACGACAGCGACAAGTTCATCCGCTTGCGGATTTCGATTTCGCCGTCGACCACGACGACTTTCTCCTCGACCTTGTTGACGGCGATGATCGCCACCTCGGGCCGGTTGATCACCGGGGTTGAGACGACGCCGCCTATCGGGCCAAGGCTCGACAAAGTGATCGACGAACCCGACAGTTCCTCGCGCGCCGCCTTGCCCGAGCGCGCCGCTTCGGCCAGCCGCAAAATTTCCGCCGCCAGCTGCCACACGCTCTTGCCCTGCGCGTCGCGGATCACCGGCACCATCAACCCGTTCGGGGTCTGCGTCGCCATGCCGAGGTTGAGCGCGCCGACCCGGGTGATGACATTGGCGTCGTCGTCATAGGTCGCATTGAGCATCGGCCAGTCGGGCAGCGCCTTGGCCATGGCGGTGATCAGGAACGGCAGCACGGTCAGCTTGGGATTGTCGCCGCGGTCGGCGTTCATCATCGCCCGCGTGTCCTCGAGGTCGGTGACGTCAAACTCTTCAACCAAGGTGAAATGCGGGATGCGGCGCTTGGCCTCCTGCATATTCTCGGCGATCTTGCGCCTGAGGCCGACGACCTTGATCGTCTCGTCCGCCCGCACCGCCGCGCCGCGCACCGAAACGTTGCCGCCGTTGTAGAGCAAATAGGCGTCGAGGTCCGAGTGCCGCACCCGGTCGCTCGTCGTTTTCACCTCACCCAGGTCGATGCCAAGATCGCGCGCCCGCTGGCGAACGGCGGGGGAGGCGAGGGTGTGCGCCTTAGCCCCAGCTCCGTTCGTCTCGAGCGAAGTCGAGGGAGGTGGCTGGGAAGGTGTCTCGACTGCGCTCGACACGAGCGGTTTTGGTGGTGGTGACGGCGCGGGAGCTTGCTCCACCGCCATCGTCGGCATCGCATCTTCCTGCGATTGCGTCGGGACTTCAGCGCCATCGGCGATTGGCATCTCGACATGCACCGCCTCGCCGTCGGTCTCGATCACCACCAGCACCGAGCCGATCGCGATCTGGTCACCGACTTCGCCGGCTAGCTCGACCACCTTGCCCGCGACCGGCGTCTCCATTTCGACCGTCGCTTTGTCGGTCATCATGTCGGCCAATTGCTGGTCTTCCTCGACCCGGTCGCCAAGCTTGACGTGCCAGGCGACGATCTCCGCTTCGGCGATGCCTTCGCCAATGTCGGGCAGTTTGAATTCGTAGCGGGCCATCAGTTTGCCATCACCTTTTCCAGCGCGCGTTTCATGCGTTTCGGGCCGGGGAAATAGGCCCATTCATAGGAATGCGGATAGGGGGTGTCCCAGCCGGTGACGCGCTCGACCGGGCTTTCGAGATGATAGAAGCAGCGCTCCTGGACCAGTGCGGCGAGCTCGGCGCCAAAGCCCGACGTGCGCGGCGCTTCCTGCGCGACCAGGCAGCGGCCGGTCTTGGCCACCGACGCTTCGATCGTTTCGATATCGAGCGGCACCAGCGTCCGGAGGTCGATCACCTCGGCATCCAGTCCTTGCGCCTCGACCGCGGCCAAAGCGACGTGGACCATGGTCCCGTAAGCGAGAACGGTCAGCGCCTCGCCCGTGCGGACCACCGCCGCCTTGCCCAGCGGCACGGTGTAATGGCCATCGGGCACTTCGCTCGCCGAATGCTTGGCCCACGGCGTCACCGGGCGGTCGTGGTGCCCGTCGAACGGGCCGTTGTAGATCCGCTTGGGCTCGAAGAA
>JBDSNQ010000079.1:0-9916 GCA_039915275.1 Sphingomicrobium sp. | reverse complement strand
GCCTCGGGCCAGGACTGCAGCCGGTCGACCCGCGGTTCGGTGAAATCCTCCAGCGGGCGGGCACCGACCAAGGTGTTGAAACCGCGGTCGAGCGCGCGCGCGGCGTCCTTTTTCCAACCCTGCGTTTCGGGATCGACCAGGCGGTAAGTCGGACCAGAAAGTTGCCAGCTGTCGGCGACCAGGCGCCCGCCGGGACCATAGAGTCGAATGCGACCGCCGGTGGAGTTGCCGATCGCGGCCAGCGCCGGCGACCTGGCGGCAAGCGGGATTTCATTCAGCGCCGCGGCCGTGACCACCGCTTCCGTCCTGGTTTGCCGAACGCGCTCCTTGCTCAGGCGATTGCGGAATACGTCGAGATAAATGATGCTGAACGCAATCAGGACCAGGGTCAGGATGTTGACCGCGAGGATGCGGTGGGTGAGCGTCCACCGCCCCGACCAGCTGAGGACAAGGTCGCTTCCTTCGCTCTCGCTAGCGTCCCCAGTCTCAGTGGCGTCATTCATCGTCAAAGCGGTACCCAACGCCATAGAGCGTCTCGATCGCATCGAACTCGGCATCGACGCTGCGGAACTTGCGCCGGATGCGCTTGATGTGGCTGTCGATCGTGCGGTCGTCGACATAGACATCGTCTTGATAGGCGATGTCGAGCAACTGGTTGCGGCTCTTGACCACCCCGGGACGTTGGGCGAGCGCCTCCAGGATCATGAATTCGGTCACGGTCAGGGTGACGTCCTTGCCCGCCCAGACCACCTTGTGCCGCGCCGGGTCCATGGTCAGCCGCTGGCGCACCAGCAGCGGCGCTTCGGTCTCATCCCGAGACGCGCTAGCCTCGCCGGCGGCAAACTCCTGGCGGCGCAGGATCGCCCGGATGCGCGCGATCAGGAGCCGCTGCGAGAAGGGCTTGGCGATATAATCGTCGGCGCCCATCGCCAGACCGAGCGCTTCGTCGAGCTCGTCGTCTTTCGAGGTCAGGAAAATCACCGGCATTGTGCTGGTTTCGCGCAAGCGGCGCAGCAGCTCCATCCCGTCCATCCGCGGCATCTTGATGTCGAACACGCCCAAATCCGCCGGGTTCTCGGCGAAGGCCTTGAGCGCCGTATCGCCGTCGGAATAGACGCGGGTGATGAAGCCCTCGGCCTGGAGCGCGATGGAGATGGACGTGAGGATGTTGCGGTCGTCGTCGACCAGCGCGATCACCTGGCTCATCTGTGGCCTTTTTTAAGGCAGCTTTTGCCGCGGAGGTTCGGCTTAGCCAGCGGTTTGACTGGAAACAAGCTTGGCGGCCGCTGCTTTGACCCAGCGACTTTTTCGGGTTTATAGGCGGGGTTCGCATAGCCATGCGGCGGCAGGACCCGGTGCGACAGCGCCAGCTCGCCGCCGTATTGATAATCAAGGGAATAGATGAGTGACGATTCGGATTCCGAAGCATGGACTGGACGCGCAGGGCATCACCACCGCGGCCAAGCTTCATTGGAATCTGACCACGGCGGCGCTGGTCGAGCATGCCGTGCGCCGGGCGGAAGGGTTGCTCGCCAAGGACGGGCCATTGGTGGTTCGCACTGGCCAGCATACCGGGCGCAGCGCCAACGACCGCTTTATCGTGCGCGATTCCACCAGCGAGCGCACGGTGTGGTGGGGCAAGACCAACAAGCCGATGGACGGCGAGTCGTTCGACCGGCTGCATCAGGATTTCCTCGCGGCTCTCGGCACCAAGGATTTGCTGTTCGCCCAGGATCTCTACGGCGGCTCGCAGACCGAGCACCGCGTCCGCGTCCGCGTCATTACCGAACTGGCGTGGCACAGCCTGTTCATCCGTACGCTGCTGGTGCGGCCAGAAGCAGACGAGCTGGCGGACTTCGACTCCGAATATACGATCATCGACCTGCCGACCTTCAAGGCCGACCCGGCGCGCCACGGCTGCCGCAGCGAAACGGTGATCGCGGTCAATCTCGAGAAGAAGCTGATCCTGATTGGCGGCACCGCTTATGCCGGCGAAATGAAGAAGTCGGTGTTCGGCCTGTTGAATTTCCTGCTGCCGCCGCAGGGCATCATGCCGATGCATTGCTCGGCCAATATCGGTCCCGACGGCGACACCGCGATCTTCTTCGGCCTCTCGGGCACCGGCAAGACGACGCTGTCGGCCGACCCCAAGCGGACGCTGATTGGTGACGACGAGCACGGCTGGTCGGACACCCACGTGTTCAACTTCGAGGGCGGTTGCTACGCCAAGATGATCCGCCTCTCGGCCGAGGCCGAGCCGGAGATTTTTGCGACCAGCAAGCGCTTCGGCACCGTGCTCGAAAATGTCGTCATGGATCCCGTGACGCGCGAGCTCGACTTTGACGACGCCAGCCTGGCCGAGAACAGCCGCGGCGCTTATCCGATCGACTTCATCCCCAATTCGTCCGACGACAATATGGGGCCGCTGCCCAAGAATGTGGTGATGCTGACCGCCGACGCGTTCGGGGTTCTGCCGCCGATCGCCCGGCTGACCCCCGACCAGGCGATGTACCATTTCCTGTCGGGCTACACCGCCAAGGTCGCCGGAACCGAGATTGGCGTGACCGAGCCCGAAGCGACCTTCTCGACCTGCTTCGGCGCGCCGTTCATGCCGCGCCACCCGTCGATCTATGGCAATCTCTTGAAGAAGCGGATCGCGGAAGCGGGCGTCGATTGCTGGCTGGTCAACACTGGCTGGACCGGCGGCAAATATGGCGTCGGCCAGCGGATGCCGATCAAGGCGACGCGGGCGTTGCTCAACGCCGCCTTGGACGGCAGTTTGAAGAACGCCAATTTCCGCAAGGATCCCAATTTCGGCATCGACGTCCCGGTCGCGGTTCCGGGTGTCGACAGCGCCATCCTCGACCCGCGCGGCACCTGGGCGGACAAGGACGAATATGACCGCACCGCCGCCAAATTGGTCGACCTGTTCGCGACCAATTTCGCCGAGTTCGCGGAGCATGTCGACGAGGGCGTTCGACAATCGGGACCGAAAGCGCGCCAACCGGCGACGCCCGCAACCGTTTAACGCCCGGCTCATGGTTAGGCTCTTCTAAGCAAGGCCCGACCAATGACCGACTATACACCACGACTGTTTCACGACGACGCCGAGATCATCCACATCGGCGAGGGGCTGATCGCGCGCACTTTGCCGCGCGCGGAGTGGACCCACGAAGCGCATCTCGCGACCACCACTTATCTGCTTACGCGACGGCCCGACATCGACGTGGACAAGCAGCTGCCCGGCTTCATCCGCGCCTACAATGAGAGCGTCGGCGGGGTGAACAGCGACAGCGAAGGCTATCACGAGACCATCACCCGCCTGTTCCTCCACGGCGTCCGCCTGTTCCTCGCCGAAGCGGACCCGAAGGAGCCGCTGCACGAACTTGTCAACGAGCTGTTGCTGTCCCCTATGGGCCGCCGCGACTGGCCGCTGCGGTTTTACACGCCCGCACGCCTGTTTTCAGTCGAAGCGCGGCGCAAGTTCGTGCCCCCGGATATAGGCGCGCTCCCGTAGCGTCACCTTCGTTCGTCCTGAGCGAAGTCGAAGGGCGTTTCGCGGACACAGTGCCAGCGCCCTTCGACTACGCTGCGCTTCGCTCAGGACGAATGATTAGGCCCTAGCCGTCCGGATGTACTCGTCGACGTTCTTGGCGAGGACATCCATGGGCACGTTGCCGCCGAGCACGACGGCGTCGTCGAATGCCTTGATGTCGTAGCGCGGGCCGAGCGCCGCCTGCGCTTTCGCCCGCTGGCGGTTGATCTCGCTGTGGCCGACCTTGTAGCCGCAGGCCTGGCCCGGCCAGCTGCAATAGCGGTCGACTTCGGATGCGACTTCCTCGGCCTTGGAGCCGTTTTCGTCGACGAAAAAGCGCACGCCCTGCTCGCGGGTCCAGCCCTTGGCGTGGAGGCCGGTATCAACCACCAGGCGGCAGGCGCGAAAGGCGATGCCCTGGAGATAGCCTAGGCGGCCAGCGGGGAAATCGTCATAGGCGCCGAACTCGTCAGCGAGCTGCTGCGCATAGAGCGCCCAGCCTTCGGAATAAGCGTTGAACGCCAGCATGGTGCGGATCAGCGGCAATTTGTTGGCATATTCGCCCTGCCAGACGTGGCCCGGGATCGCTTCGTGGTGGGCGAGGTCGGGCAGGTCGAACTTGGTGTGGAGCGAGGTTGACCTGAGGTTGATCCAGAATTTGCCGGGGATGGTGCCGTCGATCGAGCCGGCGCCGCCGTAAGCGCCGGGCGCGCCGGGCTCTTCCTCGGGCGGCAGGCGGCGAACTTCGAGATTGCCCTTGACCAACGTGTTGAACATCAACGGCAGCTTGGTGCGGATGATCCGCAGGCGCTCGTTGATGAAGGCCATGATCTCGGCCCGGCCCTTGTCGCCCTCGCTGAACTTGTAGAGCGGGTCGCGCCCAAGCGCCTGCATGCGCTCGCCGATCGTGCCCTTGGTGTAGCCGAGGCTCTTGAGGATCGGGTCCATCCGCCCTTGAAGCTCGCGCAGTTCGTCGAGCCCGCGCTGGTGGACCTCGTCCGGGGTCATGCTGGTGGTGGTCGAGGCCTTGAGCGCCCAGCGATAATATTCGTCGCCGTGCGGGCGTGCCGCCATGCCGGGGTCATCCTTGGCGACGGCGCGTTGGGCGCGAAGTTCCGCGATCTGCCGTTCGAGCGCCGGGGCGACGTTCTGGGTGGCGATCAGCCGCGCTTTGGCTGCCCAATCGCCGGGGGTTTTCTTCTCTCGTGTCCGCCGCTCGATCGATTCGACGAGGCTGCCGCCCGCGTGCGCACCCTTCGCCGACAACTCCATCTGCTTGATCGCCTTGTCGAGCAGGAACGCCGGCGGGACCAGGCCCATCGCCCGTGCAGCGCGGATCCGCCCGAGCTCGCCATCGAGCTGCCTGGGGTAGGATTCGAGCCGCGCCAGATACGCTTGGGCGTCGGCAGACGTTTCAATCGGATGCTCGGCGTCGAGGAAACGTGGCACATCGAGATAGGCGCCGGTGTTCTGGATGACGACATAAGGCGTGTTGCGCCAGCCGCCGACGGCGACGTCGCCGTAGGGCAGGGCAAAGCCTTCGAGCGCGGTGGCGTAAGCGCTGCGCACGACCTCGACGCTGGTGCGGACCGAGTGCGACAGGCCGGCAGTGTCGATCGCCCGGACGCGTTTGAGGTCGGCGCGCAGTAAAGCGGCAAGGCGCTTCTGGCCGAGCGCGGAGCGATCGCCGAGCTGATGGCGCATGGCCGCGCGCTTGCCCTTGTCGATGCCCAGCGAAGTCGCGCTCTCGGGTGACAGCCGGAGCAGATTCTCGGCGATCGAGTCGAGCAGCACGCTCGCTTGGGCGTCGGTCGTGCGATGCTTGGCGGCGAGTGCCTGTGCCGGGCCCGAAGCCAGAGGCAAGGCGACACTGGCGGCAAGGGCCGCGACCGTCTCGCGGCGGGAAAGCTGGGTGTTGAACAAGGCTGACGCTCCGTCTTTTAAGCGGGAGGAAGAATGCGCTCGGCCTCGACCTTGAGGCAATTGCCCTCGACGCCGGTGATGCGGACCTGCTCCCCCGGCCCGGCGGGACCGCCGCGCGCGCTCCACTGGCCGTCGCCGACCTGCACGCGGCCTCCATGCTCGTCGACCGCGGCGACCACTGTCACGACTTTTCCGACCAACCGCGCCGTACGGTCGTTCAACAGGGGGTCGCCGCCGTGCCTGGCGTTGGCATAGACACGTCGTCCGACCATCACCGCGAGCAACGCATACAGCGCGAACAGGACCATTTGGGCGGCCATGCCGAGGCCGAACAGCAAGGCGAACGCGCCGGTCGCCATCGCCGCGGCGCCGACGAACATGAGGAAGAAGCCGGGTGCGATGATCTCGGCGATCAGCAGCAGCAAGCCGCCGATCATCCATAGCCAGCCGGGTTCGATGCCATTCATTCCTTGGTGTCCGGTACGCTGGGCGCACCCTTGGCGCGAACCGCCGGAACCACTCTTCCGCCGCTACTTCCGCCAAACGCCTCGCGCGCGAGCTCACCGATGCCGCCCAATGTGCCCATCAGCTGGGTCGCTTCGACCGGGAACAGGATCGTCTTGGCATTGGGCGAGGTGGCGAATTTGCCCAGCGCTTCGACATATTTTTGGGCGATGAAATAATTGATTGCCTGGCTCGAGCCACCTTCGATCGCGTCGCTGACCGATTTGGTCGCATTGGCTTCGGCCATGGCCGAGCGTTCGCGGGCTTCGGCGTCACGGAAGGCGGCTTCCTTTTGCCCTTCCGCCTGAAGGATCCGCGCCTGCTTCTCGCCCTCGGCGCGGAGGATTTCGGACTGGCGCATGCCTTCGGATTCGAGGATCGACGCGCGTTTTTCGCGCTCGGCCTTCATCTGCCTGGTCATGGCGTTGACGATGTCTTGCGGCGGGCGAATGTCCTTCAGTTCGACGCGGGTGATCTTGACCCCCCATGGCTCGGTCGCATGATCGACCACGGCGAGCAGCCGGGCATTGATCTCGTCGCGCTTGGACAATGTCTCGTCCAGGTCCATCGAGCCCATCACGGTGCGCAAATTGGTGGTCGAAAGCGCCATCAGCGCCGAATAGAGGTCGCTGACTTCATAAGCGGCCTTGGCGGCGTCGATCACCTGGAAGAAGACCACGCCGTCGACCGCGACCATCGCATTGTCCTTGGTGATGATCTCCTGCCCCGGAATGTCGACCACTTGCTCCATCATGTTGATCTTGCGCCCGACGCGGGTGACGAACGGCATGACGAAGTTGATCCCGGGCTCGGCGACGCGCACGAAGCGGCCGAAATGTTCGAGCGTATAACGATAGCCCTGGTGGACGATTTTGACGCCCATCATCACGAACAACAGCACAAGGACCGCGAATACGGCCATGAAGATGGTCACCATGTATCTTCCCCGATCATAGACTAAGCGGCATGATGCGACGGCCCGCTCTTTGGTGAAAGCGAAATCGGCATGATGATTGACCTCCGATCGGCGCGATCGATCCTGTTCCTGCCGGCGTCGAACCCGCGCGCGATCGCCAAGGCGCGCGGGGCGGGGGCCGACCTCGTGGTGCTCGACCTCGAAGATGCGGTGAAGCCCGAAGATAAGCTCAGTGCGCGGCAATCGGCGGTCGAGGCGGTGGCCGAACCATGGCCGATGCCGGTCGCGATCCGCGTCAACGGCGACGGCAGCCGCTGGTATGACGACGATGTCGACGCGGTGGCTTGCTCGAAGGCCAATCTCGCGGTCCTTCCGCGCGCGACTTCGGCCGAGGTGGTTCGGGCGCTCAACCGCCAAGTTCGGCGGCCAGTCATGGCTATGATCGAGACCGCGGCGGGCGTGCTCGCCGCGCCCGGGATCGCGCGCGATGCGGCGGCGCTAATCGCCGGCACCAACGATCTTGCGGCCGACCTCCAGCTGCCGCCCGACGCGGGGCGAGCGCCGCTGCAAATGGCGCTGCAATCGATCGTCCTCGCCGGCCGCGCCGCGGGAATCGCGGTGTTCGACGGCGTGTTCAACGAGTTGAGCGACCCCGATGGCTTCGCCGCCCAGGCCGGGGAGGGCCGCCGCTTGGGCTTTGACGGCAAGAGCCTGATCCACCCCGACCAGATCGAGCCCTGCCACCGCGCCTTCGCCCCCACCGAGGCCCAAATCGACCGCGCCCGGCGCCTCATCGAAGCCGCGACCGGCGGCGCCGAACGCTTCGAAGACCAGATGATCGAGCGCATGCACGTCGAAGCAGCGCGGCGATTGCTGGGGCGGGAGAATCGTCATCCCGGCGAAAGCGGTGATCTCAGGCCGGCCTAGCGCCTCTTTCGCGCTGAGTCCCGGCCTGCGCCGGGACGACGGACTTGGCGAATCGGCTGCTTTCTGCCAAAGGCCCGCATGGCTGACCACAACGCTGCTCCTGACATTCCGCTCGGACTGACCTTCGACGACGTGCTGCTGCGCCCGCTCGAATCCTCTGTCCTCCCCAGCCAGGCCGACACCAGCACTTTCCTCACCCGCGCCATTCCGCTCAACATTCCCTTGCTTAGCTCGGCGATGGATACGGTGACCGAGGCCGACATGGCGATTGCGTTGGCGCAGCTGGGCGGCATCGGCGTGCTCCACCGCAACCTCGACATCGAGGCGCAGGCGGCGGCGGTGCGCGCGGTCAAGCGCTTCGAAAGCGGGATGGTGGTCAACCCGATCACCGTCACCCCCGACCAGACGCTGGCCGAAGCGTTGGAGCTGATGACCGCCAACCGCATCAGCGGCATCCCGGTGGTCGAGCGATCGGGCAAATTGTGCGGCATCATCACCAATCGCGACGTGCGCTTCGCCGAGAATCCGAAGCAGCCGGTCAGCGAGCTGATGACCAAGGATAATTTGGCGACCGTCCCGCTCGGCACCGGCCAGAAGGAAGCCCAGCATATCCTCCACCAGCGGCGGATCGAGAAATTGCTGGTGGTCGACAGCGACAATCATTGCGTCGGGCTGATCACCGTCAAGGACATTGAGAAATCGGTCGCGGCGCCGTTCGCGACCAAGGATAGCGAAGGGCGACTGCGGGTCGCCGCCGCAACCACGGTCGGCGACAGCGGTTTCGCGCGCTCCGAGGCGTTGATCGACGCCGGCTGCGACTGCATCGTGATCGACACCGCGCACGGCCACAACACCGACGTCGCGGCGGCGGTCAAGCGGGTGAAATCGCTGTCCAACTCGGTCCAGGTGGTGGCCGGCAATATCGCCACGGCCGAAGCGGCCAAGGCGCTGATCGACGCCGGCGCGGACGCGATCAAGGTCGGCATCGGCCCGGGCTCAATCTGCACCACCCGCATCGTCGCCGGGGTCGGCGTGCCGCAGCTAACCGCGATCCTCGAAGTGGCGGCGGCGGCCAATGGCGTGCCGGTGATCGCCGACGGCGGCATCCGCACCAGCGGCGACATCGCCAAAGCGTTGGCCGCGGGCGCCTCGACGGTGATGGTCGGATCGCTCTTCGCCGGGACCGAGGAAGCGCCGGGCGAGACCTTCCTCTACCAGGGCCGGACCTACAAATCGTACCGCGGCATGGGTTCGGTCGGCGCCATGGCGCGCGGCTCGGCCGACCGCTATTTCCAGCAGGATATCAAGGATCAATTGAAGCTGGTGCCCGAAGGCATCGAAGGCCAGGTGCCGTACAAGGGCCCGGTGCGCGATATCGTCCACCAGTTGGTCGGCGGAGTGAAGGCTGCGATGGGCTATACTGGCTCATCCAGCATCGCCGAGCTGCAAAAGCGCGCCAAATTCGTCCGCATCACCAACGCCGGCTTGAGCGAAAGCCATGTCCACGATGTCACCATCACCCGCGAGGCGCCCAATTACCCGACGCGCTAGGCCATGACCCCCGCCGCGCGGCTGCAGGCGGGAATCGAAATCCTGGATGAGGTGATCGCCTCCGCCCACGCCGACGGGCCGCCGGCGGACATCATCGTCACCCGCTATTTCAAGACGCGGCGCTATGCCGGTTCGAGCGACCGCCGGGCGGTGCGCGAATTGGTGTTTCGCGCCATCCGCCGGTCGGCTGAGGTGCCGGCGAGTGGGCGCGCGGCGATGCTCGGGCTGGCGCAAGACGATCCCGAAATGCCCGCGCTGTTCGGGATATTGCGCGGGCCTGGGCCGATTCTCGATGGCGAGGAGGTCAGCCCCGCTCGGGTTGTGCCAGCGTGGCTCGAATCCCTTATCTCGCCGCTGGTCGAGTCCGGCGAATGGCCGGCGCTGCTCGCGCGGGCGCCGCTCGATCTCCGGGTCAATGTCGCCCGCGCCAGCCGCGATGAGCTGATCGGTGAGTTTCCCGGCGCCCAGCCGACGCCGATCAGCCCGTGGGGCCTGCGGCTGCCGGCCGAAACAAAGATCGATGCTCATCCGGCCTTCGCCGACGGCCTGGTCGATGTGCA
>JBDSNQ010000223.1:0-8022 GCA_039915275.1 Sphingomicrobium sp. | reverse complement strand
CCGCGCGCTTCGCCGTCGAGCAGCACGACACGAAACTTCACCCCGCGCGGCACCAGGCCGATCGAACCGGGCGCAATCTCAAGCCGCCCAAGTTCGGTCTGAAGTTCGATCGTGCCTTGCTGCGGGATGATCAGCAATTCGCCATCGGCGTCGACGAACACCCGCCGATCCATGCTGCGGGTCGCGCGATAGACGTGAACCGCGACGCCTTCGAGATCCTCGGGACGCCGGGCGCACAGCATCGCCGCCATGCCATCGACGAAGTCCTCGTCGCCGCGCAGGTCCGAGGGCGGATCCCAACGCAGGCGGTTCGGGGCCATTGGCGAGTCGCTTGGCGCCGCCTCCAGCAACGGTGCCCCGCGATAGCGCTCGAACGGTCGATGGTCGGCCGTCGGCCGCACCCGATAGAGCCAGCTGCGGCGGTTGTCGTGGCGCGGCGCGGTGAACGCGCTGCCCGACAGTTGTTCGGCGTAGAGCCCGAAAGCCGGCCGCTGCGGGCTGTTGCGACCGATTGGCAGCGCGCCGTCGGTCGCTTCGCTTTCGAATTGGCCGCCGAAGCCGGTCTTGTAGCGTATCGTGTTCGCTGTCATGCGCTGTGCGTTAAAGCCTGAACCGCACATATTCAAACGGGCACGGCCCGCGTGGAGCCGTGCCCGTTATCGCGCGGGGACTCGCTCCCGCGCGCTGGTGCGGCGAGTCCGGACGGACTCAACCGCCATGCGAATTAATTCTGGTTGACGGTGACGTCGATCTTGTCGGGGACGTTGATGGTGGTCTTGCTACCGCCGAAACCGAGTTGGTCGCGGAACAGGAACAACAGCACCAGCACGACGATGATCAGCAGCACCACGGCAAGGACTCCGCCGCCGCCGCCGCCACCAGTCTCGACGATCGTTGTGCGGTCACTACCGCCATCGTTGTCGGACATGAATTCTCTCCCTGTTGAGCCCGATTGGGCTGTTCTTGTGGCGAAACGAACGAACTGGTGCGGGAGCGGTTCCGGATTGCGCGATTGCGTTCTAAAGGGCGTCGGATGGACAGACGAAACATTGCGATGCTGGCCGCCGTTCTGCTCGGCGCCTGCGGCGGCCCCACCCAAACCAACGCCACGAGCAACGAGCCTTCACCCGCACCCGCACCGGCACCCGTCGGGAATGCCGCGGCGCCGCTCGCTCCACCTGCTCCGGGCACGCCCGGCGGGCTTCCGGACGACCGCACGCCGCTCGAGGAGCCCAAGGGCCCGATCGATTCGAAGAGCGCGGAAGCGGCCGGCCAGGTGATGCAGAGCTACGGCGCGCTGATCGAAGAGAAGCGCTTTGCCGAAGCGGCCCGGTTGTGGGGTGACGCCGACGGGGCCGCGGCTTTCATTGGTCAGTTCAAATCGGCCTCGGAATTACACTTTCAGGTCGGCAAGCCCGGCGACACCGAAGGCGCGGCCGGTTCGATTTATGTGACCGTGCCAGTGGTGCTCCACGGACGCTTGAAAGCCGGCGGCGCGTTCAGCCGATCCGGCACGGCGACGCTGCGGCGGGTCAACGATGTCGACGGTTCGACCAAAGCGCAGCGGCGCTGGCACATCAGCCAAATCGAATTGGCGCCGCCTCGCTGACGCACCCCAAATGCTGTTGTGCGCGTTTGATGGACGTAAAAAAGGAGACGATCGATGAGCGGCTTTGAAGACATTAAAGAACATATGCAGGTGATTGGCGCCGACGGCGTGGCGGTCGGAACGGTCGACCATATCGACGGCGATCGCATCAAATTGACCAAGAGCGACAGCGGGTTCGGGGGCCATGAGGGCCACCATCACTATATCTCGCGCGGCCTCGTCGCGGGCATCGAAGGCGATGTCGTGCGGCTGTCGGCCAATGCCGACGTCGCGGTCGAGCTGTTCGAGGAAGAGCAGGGCGGCGAGAGCCGCTGAGGCCTATTTGCTGTTCGCGAAGTCGGCGAATTGCTTCATATTCTCGTCGGTGATCCGGGCGCCGGTAATGTCGGTCGGCTGATCGGCGGCGGCGGCGTTATTGCCGGCGCTGTCGTCCGGGCCGGCGACGCTAATCGCGAGCCAGATGAAGCCGGCGGACCATAACAAGGCCATCCAGCGGCTCTTGAAGATCGAGCTGGTGCGCATTGGGATCATGCGCGCGGTGTGACGCAACTGGGTTAAGATACGGTTTCAGGCGGCGCGGCGCTCGAACATCGGGTCTTCACCGATTTCGCGACAGGGAAAGCGGTTGCGGATCTCGCTGTTGTAAAATCGGCCCTTCGACTCGGCCCGCGCGAATTGGTCGGCGATGGTCATCGGCACGCCCGAATAGACGTAGCGCCGGCCGCTGGTGAACAAGAGGTCGAGCTGCCGCCGTTGGGGCAGGTACCAGGCGCCGCGAATGACGGTGCTCCATCCCATGTTGCCGCAACGACAAACCACCGGAATGGATTCATCTTTTGCGACGAAGCGATTCAAACGCGAGTCGAGTTGAGGCCGCCGACCGCTACAGTGGACGCGCCCGCCGGCTCGGGGAGCGAACTGTAGCGCGCGCAAACCCGCCATTCGCCATTGTTGCCCCGCCGCCAGACGTCGGTCAGGAACATCGGGCCATTGCGTTCGATGCCGTCGATCTCGGCGGTGAACTCGGCGATCGCCGACATCACCGCGATCCCGCCGCCAAGGTCGCGCACCTGCGCGTCGCGATAGCGAAATTGCGAACAGGCATAGCGAGTCCCCGCCGTCGCCAGCCAGTCGGCGCGCTCGACCCGTCGGGTTGGGGCGGCCGACACGATCAGCGCGAAGTCGGGCGCGAGCATCGCCTCGAGCGCCGCATGGTCGCTCAGCACCCACGCCTGCATCCAACGGTCCGAACATTGCTCGATGGTCGCGGCGAGTTGGGTCATCTTGGTCTCGGTCATTGTGGTCGCGCCGCCGCTCCGGTCACCGGCTCCCAGGCCGGCCATTCCTCGACGATGCGATTGCCGACAAAGCGGCTGATGTTGATCCCGACCAGGCGGACACTCTGGCCGCTCCCGCCCGATCGGCCGACCGCGGTCATGCGAGTGGCAACGCGGTCGCCGTCGGCCAGCTGGTCTTCGATCGTGAAGCGCATGTCGGGATAGGCGGCGCGGAACGCGGCAATGCGCGCCCGCAGTCCGGCGAGGTCGCGGTCTCCCGATGCCGCATGGCCGACATATCCCGTGCCAATGATCCCGCCGAGCCGGTCGACGCGGCCGCTCTCCCAGATTGCAATGTAGCGACGAATGATGGCCTTGCGGGCTTCGCTGGTCGTGGCCGTGCGATGGACTGGGGCCTTCGCCAAGACGTGTCCTCCGGTCGCCGCCGAAATCACCCCGAAACCCAATATTACGCCCAGCGCCAGTCGCGTCATTCGGATGCCCCCCGCGGCGCATCATGAACCCGATAGGGCGTTGAAGGACAGCAATTCTTTGCTAGACTGCGGCGCAGACCTGTCGGGGGTAGTGTTAAGCGTATGACCAAGCATTGGCCGCGGGGGCGCGGCGATGTCACGCGGTTCTGGCCGCAAACCCCGCTTTCATTGCAGCGTTCATTGCCCGGCAACGTCGCATGGGACAGGGTGGCGCGCGATGCTGGTCGGCCTGCCCCTCGCGATCGCCTTGATCGCCGATGTCGCCGCCACCGCGCCGGCCTATGGACCGCCCCCGCCGCCGGCCAAGGTCACGGCCAAACCGCCGGTCAAGACCGCCGACGCCGAAGTGAAAGCCGCCGAGCGCTGTCCGACGCTCCCGGCCACCGCCCAGCCGGGCGAGATCGTCGTCTGCGGCAAGCGGCCGCAGGGCTATCGGCTCGACCCCGACGTCATGGCGGCGCGGCGCGAGGCGCATCGCGGCGGCAACCGGCCCAAACGCCCTGACCGGATGGTCGACAGAAGCTGCGCGGTGGTCGGCGAGGCCGGCTGCATCGGCGCCAATCCCGGGATCAACTTGCTTGGCGCGGCGCTGACCGCCGCCGAAATCGCCTCGCGGCTGTTGAAGGGCCAGGAAATCGGCAGCATCTTCGTCACCGACCCTCAGCCAACCGAATATCAGCTTTACCAAGAGGCCAAACGCGAGCGCGAAGCGAAAGAGGCCGAAGCGGCGGCGATCGCGAAAGCGAAAGCGGCGCAGCAGGTTCATGGCAAGGCCGTGATCGAAGGCGCGGCCGCCAGCCAGGCCACCGGCGCACAAGGCCAGCCAGGCCCAGCGCAATAAGCGGGTAGCTACGGGGCGGTTTAGCCGCCGTGATGTGGTTCGCAGGCGATGCCGTCGCCGTCGCCGTCCATCTCGGCGCGAAAGCCGGGCTGGTCGGCGTGAAGCGGCGCCTTGCCGAGGGCGCGGACTTCGTTGCAGCCGGCATAAGTGATCGATCGATCCGGTGCGGCACTGGCGGCTGGTGCGGCCTGATCGTCGGATCGCGACGTCCATGCCTTGTCGAGGGCGGCGGGACGCTCTTCGGGCGATGCCGGCAGCGCGACGGTCGTCGCCGTGCGCGGCGCCGGCGCCGGCGCGAGCGGGGCGGTCAGCGCCGACCAGGCGAAACCGCCGACACCGCCGACCATCACCGCCGCGAGTAGGATTGCCATTGGACGCATGGCGGCGAGATTGGCAGGGATGGATTGCGGAAGCGTAAATGGAGCGCGGCACAGCGCGTCGGCAGGCGGCGCGATTGCGTGCATTGTTACCCTAATCCCAATTTGACCGCAGCTTGTGACCGTAATGCGATCGGAATTCGCTACACCGAGCATTTGACCCGCGAATATGCTGGACGGCCACGGCGCGTACCGCCAATCCGCGCCGACGGGGGATGATGATGCTGAAAATCTTGATGATGGCCCTGGCCGCGCTGGCGATGCCGGTTGCGGCCAAAGCGCAAAGCCTTGCTGACATGGACGCCGCCGTCGCCAAGGGCGATTTCGGCAAGATCACCAGCGTGCTGGTGATGGTCGACGGCAAGCTGGTTCACGAACATTATTTCGACGACGGCGGCGCGGACGCGCTGCGCAACACGCGGTCGGCGACCAAGACCATCACCGGCATGCTGGTCGGCCTGGCGATCGAGCAGCATTATTTGCCGAATGCCCAGGCGCCGATCGCGCGCTACTTCGGCGACAAGCGCCCGTTCCAAAATCCCGATGCGCGCAAGGCCAAGATCGCGGTCGAGGATCTGCTGACGATGAGCTCGCTCGCCGAGTGTGACGACAACAACAGCTTCTCGCGCGGCAATGAAGAGCGGATGTATCTGATCGAGGATTACAGCCGCTTCTACCTCGACCTGCCGATCAAGGGTTTCGCCGGTTTCATGACCAAGCCGGCCGACGCCAAATATGGCCGCGCCTGGTCCTATTGCACCGCCGGCGCCAATTTGCTCGGCGAGTTGGTCCAGCGCGCCAGCAAGCAGACGCTGCAAAATTTCGCCGCCCGCGCGCTGTTCGCGCCGCTCGGCATTACCAAGGTGGAATGGCAAGTGACGCCGCTGGGCGTCGCCTTCGCCGGCGGTGGGCTGGCGCTGACCAGCCGCGACCTTGGCAAATTGGGGCAGCTCTATCTGCAGGGCGGGCAATGGAACGGCCGGCAGGTCATTCCCGCCGCGTGGGTCCGCGCCTCGGTGTCGCCGCACGCCGTGGTCGAGGACCAGGCCGATACCGAATATGGCTATCTGTGGTGGCTCAAGGACTTCACGGTCGATGGCGCCAGGCAGCGCGCCTGGCTGATGAACGGCGCCGGCGGCAACAAGGTGATCGTGGTCCCGGACATGAAACTGGTGACGGTCATCACCAGCACCAATTTCGGCCGCCGCGACGCCCACGTGTTGAGTGAGAAATTGCTGACCGATTATGTCCTGAAAGCGGTTGGCCGCTAACGAATTGAGTGAAGGCGCGGCGGCGCCGCTAACCGGATGATAACAGCTTCGCTTTAGGCACGGACCCATGGCCCGTCCGCACCCGACCACCAAGCCGTCCGTCAATCTGGCGTCGAACCCGGCGTCCGCCTCGCCCAAGGCTGCCCAATCGCGCATCCGCCGCGATCCGCCGCCGGTGGTCAAGACAACCGAGCTGGTCGTCGACGCGGAAGAGCGCGAGCAGTGGGCGGTGATCGTCGGCATCCTGACCTTCGCGCTGGCGATCTTCGTCATCGTGCTCGCGTTCGGCAGCTACTCCCGCTGGTCCCCCGCGCAATATAATATGGAGATGTGAGGCGGGCGGGAGTCGGGGAGCGAGTGCTGAGCGGGCTCAACAGATAGTCGCTCTCTCACCGCCATCCGGCGGGTATCCAGATGCCCGAAGTTCACTAAGTTCACCCTTCAGCGCGCACACGCGCGAGGGCATGCCGAACCTGCCCCCGTCACGCGGCCGCACGCCGACTGGTGGATCGCGTCGGCGATCTGTTGGCGGGGTAACCTGCATGTCGCTTATTTCCTTCTGGTTCTTACGCGATACACAATATGAACCAAATGGGATGCTGTAGGAAAGTTGTTTCTGTCAGCCAGATCGGCCGAAGTGTCGATCATGGCAATTCCGTCACCGCCATCATAACTTAGCCCGGCCAATGAGATCGCGCTTGACATGATGTTGAGAGTGCCTTGTCTTTCGTTTGCCGAATTCTTCTGGGGCGTGATTTCCAAAAATGACAGACAGTGATCCAACCGTGTCGGTCGAGAACGTGACCGTTACGGAAGCCGGAACGAATTTCCTTCATCCGCTCCTAGCCGACCCAAAGGAGGCCGCATCGGCTTTTCGGAAGCGAAAGAGCCTCAACGTCGAAAAGACGGTTCATCCGGCTGATGTCGAAGAAGAGGTAGACCGTGGATGGGCAATACATCGCGAAGGCAAGCGTGCCGTTCGGCTGAAACGTCCAAAAAGTCATGACCGTTGGCTAGAAGATCGAGTTTGGTGTCTTTTTTATAGGATGGGCTACCCGGTCCTAAACGCAGACGGGTTCAAAATTACATTTGAGCGTGAGGATGCCCGGGTCGAATAATAATGGTCCTTCGAGTGGTTGGCATGATGATCGGCGAGATGTTGCTTAAATTCAAACGGATTATCACGGATCACTTGGTAAAGATTAATCAACTCGTCGTTCACGTCGGACAATACTGCACAGGCTGGGGAGAGCGAAAAGAAAGCCGCGCCACTGCCCAAAAATGGTTCAAAAAACCTTGAGTAGCGTTGGGGCAACGGCAGCTCGCTGGATTGCAGCAGCCACCGCTTCCCACCGGCCCATTTGAGAAACGGCTGCATGTGTTGCGCTCTAACCGAACCTACTCCGCCGCCACCCCAGCCCGCGTGAACATATCGTCGCCGTCACCTTCGGCGGCCGGCGCATCATTCGCCGCGTCGCCCTTCGCCTTCTGCCTCCGGTCGAAGCTGTCCCACACCTCGCCCCAATTCCCCCGCGTCGCGGCCTTCGAATACTCAGTCGCTCGCGTTTCAAAGAAGTTGGCGTGCTCTACCCCGTTCAATAGCGGCGCCAGCCACGGCAGCGGGTGCTCGTCGACCATGTAGATCGGTTTCAGGCCCAATTGCCCCAGCCGCCAGTCGGCGATGTAGCGGATGTACTTCTTGATCTCCTTGGGGGTCATGCCGGTGACCGGCCCCTGCTCGAACGCCAAATCGATGAACGCATCCTCCAGCCGCACCGTCTTCTGGCACATGTCCATGATGTCGTCCTTGACCGCCCGCGTCAGGCAGTCGCGTTCCTTGGCGAAGGTGTGGAACAGGCGGATGATGCCCTCGCAGTGCAATGACTCGTCGCGCACCGACCAGCTGACGATCTGGCCCATGCCCTTCATCTTGTTGAAGCGCGGGAAGTTCATCAGCATGGCGAAGCTGGCGAACAATTGCAGGCCCTCGGTGAAGCCGCCGAACATGGCCAAAGTGCGGGCGATGTCCTCGTCGCTGTCGACCCCGAAGGTGGCGAGATAGTCGTGCTTGTCCTTCATCTCCTTATATTGGAGGAACATGCCATATTCGCTCTCGGGCATGCCGATGGTGTCGAGCAAATGGCTGTACGCGG
>JBDSNQ010000159.1:0-6384 GCA_039915275.1 Sphingomicrobium sp. | reverse complement strand
ACCAGCGCCAGGACCCGCATCTTTTCGTCCTTGGCCAGGCGATGGGTGAGTACGAAATAGAGCGGAATCAGCGCCAGCAACGCGATCAATATGCCGACGGCGAACACGATTCCGATGACGACCAGCGTCGCGACCGCCGCAAGCGCCGACGCACCCAGCGTTTTGACCGGAGATATGGACTTGTCCTCACCCTCTTCGACGGGGAGGTGGGGGCGGGCTTTGAGGAACAGGAGAACGCCGAGCACCATGACGATGCCGGCAGTGCCAAAACCGTAGTGCCAGCCGACCTTCTCGCCCAGCGTGCCGCTGATCAGCGGCGCGATAATCACGCTGACGTTGATGGCGATGTAGAAGATCTGGAACGCCATCGCGCGGCGGAGGTCGTTCTCCTTGTAGAGGGCGCCGACCTGGCTCGCGATATTGCCCTTGAACAGGCCGACGCCGATGATCAGTGCCAGGAGCGCGAACAGGAATGCGCCTTCGATCGCCATCAGGAAATGGCCGATCGACATGATCACGCCGCCGGCGAACAGCGCCACCCGGCGGCCGGAAAAGCGGTCGGCGATGATGCCGCCGATGATCGGCATCAGATAGACCAGCGACGTGTAGTCGCCGAAGATCGCCGAAGAGAGCGGCTGCCCCTCGAGCCCGACATAATGCCATGACCGCAGCCAATCGAGGCCGACGACGCCCTCGATATGGCCGGGCAGAAGCAAATATTTTACCATGTACAAGGTCAGCAGCGTCTGCATCGAATAATAGGAAAAGCGCTCGCACCCCTCGATGAAGGCCAAATAGCCGAGGCCCTTGGGGTGGCCGACGAAGGCGCGGTCGTTGCGCTCGAAATGCTCCAGGTCGGGTTCGACGTCGGCTACGCTCATAATGCTCAATCCTTCGCTGTGCGCCGGTTCTAGGCCTTGGCGTCCGGCTGTGGTTCCAATGCCCGCGACAGCGGGCGGTTGAGGACGAAGACGATCAGCGCGCCGGCGAAGCCAATCGCGGCGTCCATCGTCCAGAAGGCCGCCGGGCTCATGGTCTCGTAGAAGCTGCCGACCCAGCCCATCAGCACATTGCCGGCGAACAGCGACAGAAAGGCTCCGCCCATCAGCGTCGAATTGACCTTGGCTGGCGCGGCTTCCGAAATCAGCGCCAGCAGCACCGGCCAGAAATAGATGAAGGCGAAGCCCATCCCGGTGAAACCCAGCAGCGCCCAGATCACCGACACTTTGCCGGCCGCGTCGGGCATCAGGCTGCCGACCGCAAACAGCAAGGCGGACGCGCCGACCAGCGCCGCGCCGATGCCGATCTTGCCGATCGAGGCGGGTTCGCGACCGCGCCTCGCCTGCCATCGCCACAACGCCACCAGCGGCGGGACGGCGATAATGCTGGCGAAGCTGTCGACCGAGTTGAACCAAGACGCCGGCACCGCCCCGAGCGATGTCGCCAGGCTGACCTGGGCGTCGACCCAGACGATGCCGATGTTCCAGATCATCGGATAAGCGATGTTGGGCAATATGGTCAGCGCGATGACCAGGATCAGCAGCCAGGTCCGGCGCCGCTCTGCCGCGGTCAGCGGCGGCATCGCGGGCTTGTCAGCGCGGCGGACACGGCCATCGGGCAAATGGCGCTGGCCCGACAAATAGATGATTAGCGCGAAGAGCATCAAGCCGGCGGCGAGCCCAAAGCCGGCATGCCAGCCATAGATGGCCGCGACCGTCCCGCACGCCAACGGCCCAGCGACCGCGCCGATGTTGATCGCCGCCGAGAAAATGGTGAAACCCTGGGTTCGGCGCGATTCCTCTTCGCGCGGATAGAGCTGGCCGACCTGCGCCGAAATATTGCCCTTGAGGCAACCCGAACCGAGGATCAGCAGCGCCAAAGCGATGAGGAAACTCTGGTCGAACGACATGGCGATATGGCCAGCGCTCATCAGCAGCGCGCCGAGCACGACGGTCGTCCGGGTGCCCAGCCAGCGGTCGGCAAGCATCCCGCCGAACAGTGGCGTGAAATAGACCAACCCGCTGTACCAACCGTAAATCAGCGAGGCGAAGGCCTGGTTGGACATCGGCCCGCGAAATTCGAGGGCATGGCGTAAGCCGCCGAGGCCGAGGACGTGCTCGGCATGTCCCGGCTGCAAAAGCTGCTGGATCATGTACAGCGCCAGCAGCGCGGTCATGCCGTAGTAGGAAAAGCGCTCCCACATTTCGGTGAAGCCGAGGTAAGCGAGGCCGCGCGGGTGGCCGAGGAAGGCGCGGTCGTCGCCAACAGCGGAAGGGTATGCGTCAAGCGTGGCTTGAGCCGATGTCACGAACGCGATCTCCCCTTCGCTGCGGTCACTGGCTAACAGAGCTTTGGGGCGCGGGACACTTGTTTTGTGCGTGGCGTCCGCCTTTTATCGAAACCCGCATTGGCAGATCGACGCCCGGATCGCGACCGAGAAAGCGAAGGCTTGAGGGCCTATTGCTCGGGGGCCGTGGCGTCGGACGACGCTTCCCGGGATTCGGAGCGGGCCTGCTTGATGACTTGTGTCATGCACCCGGTGAAGCCGGCCGGTCCGACTGGCGAGCAACTGTTAATCCCGGTCGCTCCGACGGTCTCGAACGCGCGAGCGCGATTGGCCCACGCCTGGCGGCTCTGGCGCGAGCCGCCGTTGCGCAGTTTCTCGGGGATCCGGTAGCGCTCGGCTTCGGGCTTGCGCGCGCAGACCACGACTTGATCGTCGGTCGAACGCGGGCAGGGGTCGCTGCCATAGACGATGATCTCGCTGATGCTATCGGTGCTTTGGGCCATCGCCGGCGCCGGTACTGCGGCCAGCCCGCCCGCCAAAGTGGCGCTCGCAGCAAGTGTGAAAATCAATTTCGTCATGTCTAACGACATCCTTTCAAGCGTTTAAAGCGGGTGAGAGCCCGCAGAAGTTCCTTAAATCCGTTTCGAAAGACCGATCGCCAACCGGCATGCCGCACGGACCGCCGCGGTCAAGACCGGATAGCCGAATGCCTGCGCCGCGCCCGCATCGCGCGCGGCATCCCGGTGTTCCACCTCCTCGGCGCGGAAATCCTTGATATCCGCCGCGAACTCGGGGTCGTCGTCGTCCAGTTCAGCGAGCTGCTCGCCGTAATGGCGGTCGATCTCGGTCTCGACCGCATCGGTGCAAGCCATCGCCGCTTGCTCGGACATCAGGGCCGTTGCCGCGCCGAGCGCGAAACCGGCAACGTTCCACAGCGGCTGGAGTATGGTCGGCCGCACGCGCCGCTCCGCCATCAATGCGCTGAAGCGGGCGAGGTGGCGCTGTTCCTGCCCGTCCATGCGCGCGATCAGCTTGGAAGCCGCGGAATTGCGCCGCAGCACCGCCAGCTGGCCGGCATAGATCCGCGTCGCGCCATATTCGCCGGCCTGGTCGACGCGCAGCATCGAAGCGCGGTCGGGCCGCCGATCGCCGGGACGCCAATCGGTCATGCGCTGCGCCGATTAAAGGTCAGCCAGCCAATCACCGCCGCCCCGCCGAGCGACAGGATCGCGTTCCAGCCAGCCATCGAAATACCGAGGAAGGCGAATTGCACCTGGTCGCAGCGCACCAGCGGGGTCTTCATGATCGCCTTGAGAAGCTCGGCGGTGGTCGCTCCGTTCGCGGTCGAAGTGCAGGTCGTGAAACCCTCGAAAATGTGAAGCTCGACACCCGCGTGATAGATCCCGATCGCGCCCGACACGGCGATTGCAAGCGCGGCGAGCAAGGTCAGCCTGCGCGATCGCAAGGAAGCGGACGGGGCGGTGAAGGCGATGCCCGCGAGCAAGATCGCGGCGCCGTGAGGGTAGCGCTGCCACCAGCACATCTCGCACGGCACTAGCCCGCCGAGATATTGCGAACCCAACGCGCCGCCGAGCAGGGCCATGGGCAGCAGCAGCGCAATCCACCGGGCGAGCGCCGGCCCCGGCACGGCAAACGCCGCTGGCTGGCGGGCAAGACTGGCCTCGCTCATCAAAGCCGGCTTCGGCTTAGCGCGACTTCGGCCGGGTACCGACCGAGGCCATCGCGGCGCCGCCCGGAGCAAGCCGCCGCAGGGTCTTGACCGCATAATCGAGTTGGAAGTCCTTGACGCCCTTCTTCTCAAGCTCCTCGGCGGTCGCGGCAAAGCGCGGATCGACGGTTTCGTCATGCTCGAGCAATTTGTCGTCGGCCTTGGCTTCGCTCAGCAAATGGCGGCGAAGGTCGGCCTCGCGCACCCGCGGCCGATCCTTATAATCGGCGTCGGACAACTGCGGGACGGAGATGTCGGGATCGATCCCGCCGGCCTGAACCGACCGCCCCGACGGCGTATAATAACGCGCGGTGGTCAGCCGCAGCGCGCTCTGCGGGCCGGTCTGGACCACGGTCTGGACCGAGCCCTTGCCGAAACTGCGCTCACCCATGACCAGCGCCCGGCGCTGATCCTGGAGCGCACCGGCGACGATTTCCGCCGCGGAGGCGGTTCCGGCATCGACCAGCACGACCACTGGAAGGCCGTGCGCGAAGTCGCCGGGCTTGGCATAATAACGCTCGATGTCGTCCTTCTCGCGGCCACGCTGCGAGACGATTTCGCCATGGTCGAGGAAGGCGTCGCTGACGTCGATCGCCTGGTCGAGCAGGCCGCCCGGGTTGGAGCGGAGGTCGACGACATAACCCAAAGGATGCCCGCCGGTCGCCTTGTCGATCGCCACCAGCGCCGCCTTGGTGGCATCGCCGGTATTGGCCGCGAAGGTGTTGATGTTGATGTAGCCGACGCCGTCCTTAATCTCCCATTTGACCGGGCGAAGCTCGATCCGCTCGCGCACCAGAGCGACGTCGAACTGCTTGTCGCGGCCGGGCCGGACGATGGTCAGCTTGATCGGAGTTCCGGGCTTGCCGCGCATCTTGTCGACCGCTTCGTCGAGGCTGAGGCCGTAGAGCAGCTCGCCATTGATGTGGGTGATGTAGTCGCCGGACTTGATCCCTGCGCGCCACGCCGGGGTGTCCTCCGTCGGAGTCACCACCTTGACCGCGCCATCCTCGGTTGAAACGGTCAGCCCGAGGCCGCCATAATTGCCGTCGGTGGTGGTCTTGAGCGTCTGGAAATCCGACGCTTCGGCATAAGAGGAATGGGGGTCGAGCGCAGCCAGCATGCCGTCGATCGCGCCCTTGATCAAAGTATGGTCGTCGACCGGATCGACATAGTTCGCCTTGACCCGCTCGTAGACGCTCATGAACGTCTCAAGCTCCTGGTAATTGGCGGTGTCCGCGGCGGCGAACGCGCTGGTGGTCACCGGGATCAGCGCGAGCGCGCCGACCAGAGCCAGCGGTGGGAGCAGTTTGCGAGTTAAGGTCATGGTTCGTGCGTCCTGTGGGGTCGGCCCCAGATTAGCCGCCTTTGGTGCCTTTTGACAGTGTTGCAGATGAACCTGCGATTAGGGCTGGCGACTGATGCTGCCCATTATGGGACAGTTCCACGCCGAGCGGACCCAGCGCGCGGCCGAGCGGATCGCCAGCGGCGACCCTGGTCCCGGGGGCTAATGACGAGGCGACGTTGACGATCAGGCTCATCCAGCCGCCACCGTGATCGATGATGGCGATGCCGTCATAGTCGCGAAACGGCCCGGTGAAGCGGATGATCCCGGCGGCCGGAACCGCGACTTGGGCGCCGCGCCCTGTGGCCAGCGTCAGCCCGCGCGATTTGACCCCGCTGGCATTGACTTCGCCCAGCCCGTCGATGACCCGGGCGATGACTGGCAGGCGGTAATCGAGCGGCGGCCGCGGTACCGGCCCTTCCGGAGCCACCGGGCGCTCGGGGGCCGGACCCAATCCGGCAATCTCGGCGGTGATTTGCGATGCCGAGCGGCGGCGCTGCATTTCGCCGGATAATTTCTCGATATCCTCGCCCCGAGCGAGGGCAACGTCGCCGACGCCAACCGCCGCGCCGCCGCTAAGGGCAGCCGATTGCAGCGCTCGCGCTTCCAGCTGGGCGAATTCGCGCCGCCGCGCCGCCAACGCATCGCGGCTGCGGGCCGAGGCCTGGCGCGACGCCAAAGCGGCCTGTTCCAATCTCTGCCCTTCGGCCAGCTCGGCCGATAGCGCCGCGGTGCGCGCGCGGATCACCGGCAGACTGGCGTCGAGCAGCAGGCGTACCCGCACGAATTCCTCCATGCTCGAATCGCTGGTCAGCGCGAGCAACGGCGGACGCCGCGCCATCATCGCCAACCCCGCCAGGAGCGACGCGACCGGCCGCTGCTGGTCCGCGAGATGCTGGCGGCGGACGGCGAGCTTGGCGGCGATGATCCGCC
Source organism: Sphingomicrobium sp. (assembly GCA_039915275.1). Taxonomy (GTDB): domain Bacteria; phylum Pseudomonadota; class Alphaproteobacteria; order Sphingomonadales; family Sphingomonadaceae; genus Sphingomicrobium. The sequence goes on along the minus strand of JBDSNQ010000159.1, from coordinate 93 downwards.
GATCGGCATCGGCGGCGCTGATCCGCGCCTCGGCGGCGGCAATCGCCTCGGCCGCGGCCGCTTGCTGTGCGCTCAGCCGCGCCGCTTCGCCCC
>JBDSNQ010000030.1:0-8362 GCA_039915275.1 Sphingomicrobium sp. | reverse complement strand
CTCGATTTTGGCCGGGTCGCGCGGCTTGCCAGAGAGGCCGCGGCTGAAGCTGACGGTCGACCACACGGTTTCGAACGCGTCGGTGGTCAGCTCTTGCGGGACGAGGCCGATGCGGCTGCGCGCGTGGCGGTAATCGGCCTGCCAGTTCTTGCCGTCGACCAGCACTTCGCCGGCGGTGGCGGTGACGATGCCGCAAACGATGTTGATCAGCGTTGTTTTGCCGGCGCCGTTAGGGCCGAGCAGCGCGAAAATCTCGCCGCGGCGGATGTCGAGGTCGATCGCTTTCAACGCCTCGGTGCCGCTTTCATAGGCCTTGCGCAGGCCGCGGATGCTGAGGATGGATTCGCTCATTCCACCGGTCCAGGCTCAGCCGGAACCGCGTCGTCACGGTTGAGGCCGTGGCGCATCAGCATCGGCACATTGGCCAAAGCGAACAAAAAGGTGAGCGGGATCGCGCCCCAGATCTTGAAGCCGATCCAGAATGCGGTCGTGCTGTTGCGCCACACGCTCTCGTTGAGCACCGCCATGCCGGCGAAGAACAGGGCCCAGTTGCGGGTCAGCTTGACCCAGCCGGCTTCGTCGAGGCCGGGGTAGGTGCTGCCGAGTACCGATTTTAAGAGCGGTTTGTTGGTCGCCAGGCCGAACGCCAGCACCCCCGACACCAGCACATAGTATAGCGTCGGCTTCATCTTGATGAAGGTCTCGTCGTGGAGATAGATGGTTAGCCCGCCCATCACGATCACCATCAGCCCCGAGAACCACAGCAAGGGCGAGATCGATTTGTAGCGGATCTGCGAGACCAGCATGGCGACGATCATCGCCGCCATGAAGGTGCCGGTGGCGACGAACAATTTGGCCGCGCCGGGCACGGGGGCGAGGAAATTGGTGGCGAAGAACACCAGCAGCGGACCGAGGTCGATCAGCAGCCGCCCGCCGGTGGATGGCTCGGGTTTCTCGCTCATTCGGCCTTACTCATTCAGGAAGCCCTGCGATCGCCCGCGCGACCGCGCGAGGATCAAACGGGCGCAAATCGTCGACTCCTTCGCCGACGCCGATGGCGTGGATCGGAAGGCCGAACTTCTCGGCCGCGGCGACGAGGATGCCGCCACGCGCGGTCCCGTCCAATTTGGTCATGATCAATCCGGTCACGCCCGCGCTGTCCCTGAACACTTCGACCTGCGCAAGGGCATTTTGTCCGGTGGTCGCGTCGAGGACCAGCAAAACGTCATGCGGCGCTTCGGGGTTGATGCGGCCGAGCACGCGGCGGATCTTGGACAATTCGTCCATCAGATGAGCTTTATTCTGCAAGCGCCCAGCGGTGTCGACGATCAGCACATCCTCGCCGGAAGCCGTCGCCTGGCGCACGCCGTCGAACACGATCCCGGCCGCGTCGCCGCCTTCCTTGCCGGCGATCACCGGGGCGCCGATGCGGTCGCCCCAGATCTGCAATTGCTCGATGGCGGCGGCGCGGAACGTATCGCCGGCGGCCAGCAGCACGCCATAATCCTGTTCCTTGAGCCAATGGCCGAGCTTGGCGATGGTGGTGGTCTTGCCCGAGCCGTTGGCGCCGATCACCAGCACGACATGCGGTCGCGGGAAGCCCCACACCTCGAGCGGCTTGGCGACGGGGGCGAGGATGGTCTCGATTTCCTCGGCGAGGATGGTGCGCAGACCGCGCTCGTCGAGTTGCTCGAAGCGGCGGGCGGCGATCGCCTCGCGGATGCGGTGCGACGCTTCGGGACCGAGGTCGGAGGCAATCAGCGCCTCCTCAATGTCGTCGAGGGTCGAGGTGTCGAGCGCGGTTTGCTTGGTGATGGCGGTGAGATTCTCGCCGACCCTGGCCGCGGTCTTGGTGAAGCCGCCGCGCAGGCGGTCGAGCCAACTCATGCGAACACCCCGACGAGTTGGTCGCCGTCGCGGGCGGTGATGCAGGCGGTGCCAATGTCGCCGCGCGCGGAGCCGTCGATCAGCACCGGCGCGAAGCCGTCGTTGTGGCCTTTTGCATTATTCTCGATCAGCACGCGCTGGGAGGTGCCGATCAGGCTGTCTAGCCACGCTTCGCGCCGCGCCGCCGCTGCTTCGCGAAGGCGCGCTGCACGGGCTTTGACGATGGGGCGATCGACCTGCGGCATGCGGGCGGCGGGCGTGCCCGGGCGCGGCGAGAAAGGGAAAACATGCGCGGCGATGACGTCGCAATCTTCGAGCAACTGGAGGCTTCTCAGCGCCATGGCATCGGTCTCAGTCGGGAAGCCCGCGATCAAATCGGCGCCGATGGTCGCATCGGGCCGCGCCGCCTTGATCCGCTCGACCAGCCGCACCGCGCCACCCCGCAAATGGCGGCGCTTCATCCGCTTGAGGATCATGTCGTCGCCGGCCTGCAGCGACAAATGGAAATGCGGCATCAGCCGCGGCTCGCCGGCGATCAGTTCAAACAAGGCGTCGTCGATCTCGATGCTGTCGAGTGACGACAGGCGCAGGCGTTCGAGGCGTGGTTCGGCGGCCAGCAGTTGCTGGCACAGCAGGCCGAGCCCGCCTTCGTAACTCGTAATATCCACTCCGGTCAGCACGATCTCTCGGGCGCCTTTGTCGATCTCCGCCGCCACCGCCACCCGGATTGCATCGAACGGCAACGACCGGCTCGGCCCGCGCGCGGTCCAGATGGTGCAGAATGTGCAGCGGTGGTCGCACCCAGTCTGGACCGCGACGAAACTGCGCACTCGCGATAGAAAACCCGCGGCGACGGTCAGCGGGGCGGTGAAGTCGCGGGTCTGGATGCGATCGACTTCGGGCATGGCGGCAAAGCGCTCGGGCTCCAACTGGACTGCGCAGCCGGTGGCGAGGATCTTGGCGTTGGGCCGTTCGCGCCGCGCTCGGCGGATCGCCTGACGCGTCTGTCGCACCGCTTCGGCGGTCACCGCGCAGCTGTTGACGATCACCCACTCCTCGCCGGCCGGCATCAGCGTTCGCATCGCCTCGCTCTCGGCGAAGTTCAACCGGCATCCGAGCGTGATCGTCTCGGCGCTCAAGACAGCCCCTCGAGGTCGACGTCGCCTTCGAAGACGTGGGTGGCGGGACCGCGCATGCGGATCGGCTCGCCGGGCGCCCAGGCGATGGTCAGCGATCCGCCCGGCATCGTAACCTTGACCGGTGACGCCACGCGTTTCGAAGCAATCGCGGCCACCGCCGTCGCGCAGGCGCCGGTACCACAAGCGAGGGTCAGCCCCGCGCCGCGCTCCCAGGTCCGCAGGCGAATGCCGCTGCTGCCGACCTCAGCCACATTGACGTTGATGCGGTCGGGGAAGGCGGGATCATGCTCGATCAACGGCCCCAGACCCTCGAGCGGGATTTTCTCACCATCCTCGACGAAGAACACCAAATGCGGATTGCCGACGCTCAATGCCATGGGATTCTCAAGCTCGCCCCACGCCATCGGCAGTGCGGCGGTGTCCATCGCATAAGCCAGCGGCACATCTTCCCAGCCGAAGCGTGGCTCGCCAATCGCGACTTCGACTTCGCTGCCGTCGGCCGCGCCGCTGAGCACGCCGCCATCGGTTTCAATGGTCGCCACCCCGGTCAGCGCGACGACGCAGCGCGAGGCATTGCCGCAGCTTTCGACTTCGCCGCCGTCATGATTCCAGATCCGCATCCGGAGGTCGGCGACACTCGACGGCTCGAGCACGATCAATTGGTCGCAGCCGATGCCGGTGCGGCGATCAGCCAGCGCCCGCGCCAGCGTCTCGGACATCGCCAGCGGCTCTTCGCGCGCATCGACGATCACGAAATCATTGCCGAGACCATGCATCTTGTGGAAGTGACGGCGCATCAGCCGCGACTTAGGGATGGGCCAATCCCAAGTCCACCAGCACGGAAACGTAAATCATGCCCAGAGCCGCCAATGATGTCATGCAATCAGTCATCTTCTCCGCGCTGCTGGATGCCGTCGCGGCCCTGAAAAAGGCGTCGGGCGGTCTGCCCAACCAGCTGCTGCGCGATGTCCAGGCGATCCACCCCAACGTCACCTTCGCCGATCTGCCCAAGGAATTGCAGGACGCGATCGTGGCCAGCACCCGCGCCGCCTTCACCCAATTGCTTAAGGATGGCTATGCGGTCGGCCCCAAGGAGGACCAGCCGCGCTCGCGCCCGATGGACCGGGTTCCCGAGCGCGACCGCGAGCAGCGCACTCCCGGCGATCGCCGCTTCCCCCGCTCCGGGCCAGGGCGGCGAGGGCCGAGCGGTGGCCCAGGGCCGGGCAGGGGGCCGAGTCCGGGTGGCAAGCCTAAACCCTGATTGCATCACGGGCCGTCTCCCGTCAGAACGGGCCCGGGGGAATTAGGCGTGATGGTTCCGACACCACTCAAAGGCTGGCGCGAATTCGCGGGCGAAGTGGGCGTGATCGTCTTTGGCGTCTTGCTTGCGCTCGGTGCGCAGCAGTTGGTGGAGGCCTGGCAGGTGCGCCAGGATGTCCGCGCCTTCCGCGAGACGATTGACCGCGAAATTGGCTTCACGCTCTACACGCAGGACGTCCGCTACGTGCAGATCGATTGTGACTTGCGCAGGGTTGCGGAGGTGAATGCCTGGCTCGAAAAGTCGCGGAGCGGCGCGCCCATGCCGCCAATCTCTCCGCAGTCATCCTTGGGATCGGCGCCCTATCGCGGCGCCTGGAACAGCCGCGACGCCGAAACATACCGGCAACTGCCCGCCGATGTCCGCCAGAAATATGCCATGTTCTATGACGGTGACGACAATCTCTATGAGTTGACTAAACGAGAGGGGGCCGCCTGGCGAGAATTGAAGCGGTTTGCGGAACCCGGACCCGTGTCGCTCGAGGAAAGGCGCTTGGTGCATCCGCTGATCGACTCCTTGCGGAACTGGATAGCGATCGATCAAGTGAACATCGACGCCGAGCGCCAGGTTGCGAGGGAGCTTGGAATTAAGTCGATCGTTCCGCAGGATCTAGGTGAGAGTTTCCTGCGGGAGGCGCGGGTGTGCCATTCTTCGTACGAGCCGCCACAACCTTGACCCTCGCCCCCCTCTCGCGTAGGGGCATCCCCGTCTAACGACACACATATTTGGGCGCGTCCACGGATGCACGCTGGCCGGCGAGGTTTCGCCCGCCGGCGATTTGTTCGTTTTCGCGTTTCATCCTCCCCGAGATTTCTCGGGGAGGGGGACCATTCAACGAAGATTGAATTGTGGACAGGTTCTTGGGACCCGCGGTGAAGAACCCCTCCACCAGCTTCGCTGGTCCCCCTCCCCACGAAAGCGCGGGGAGGATTAAGAAGGAATTGGAATGTTCGACAGTCTGAGCGATCGGCTCGGCAGCGTATTCGACAAGCTTCGCGGGCGCGGCGCGCTCAGCGAGGCCGACGTGCGTTCGGCGATGCGCGAAGTCCGCGTCGCCTTGCTCGAAGCCGATGTCGCGCTGCCGGTCGCCCGCGATTTCGTCGACCAGGTCACGGAGCGCGCGGTGGGTGCCGAAGTGTTGCGCTCGATCACGCCCGGCCAGATGGTGGTCAAGATCGTCCACGATGCCTTGGTCGAAATGCTTGGTTCGGACGCGTCGGAGCTTCACCTCGATGTCACGCCGCCGGCGGTGATCCTGATGGTCGGGCTCCAGGGCTCGGGCAAGACCACGACCACCGCCAAGCTCGGCAAGCGTCTGACCGAGCGCGAGCGCAAGAAAGTGCTGATGGCCTCGCTCGACGTCGCCCGCCCGGCGGCGCAGGAGCAGCTTGCGGTGCTTGGGCGCCAGGCCAATGTCGACACGCTGCCGGTGGTCGCCGGCCAGCAGCCGGTCGATATCGCCAAGCGCGCGATCCAGGCCGCCAAGCTCCAGGCCTATGACGTCGTGCTGCTCGACACCGCCGGCCGCCTCCATGTCGATGACGCGCTGATGGGCGAGATGAAGGCGGTCGCCGCCGCCACCAACCCGACCGAGACCCTGCTCGTGGTCGATGCGCTGACCGGCCAGGACGCAGTCAACGTCGCCAAGGGCTTTGCCGGCGAAGTCGACTTGACCGGCGTCATCCTTACCCGGCTCGACGGCGATGCCCGCGGCGGCGCTGCGCTCAGCATGCGCGCGGTGACCGGCAAGCCGATCAAATTCGCCGGCGTCGGCGAGGCGATCGACAAGCTCGACGCCTTCCATCCCGACCGCGTCGCCGGCCGCATCCTCGGCATGGGCGACGTCGTCAGCTTGGTCGAGCGCGCCGCCGAAACCATCCAGGCCGAAGACGCTGAAAAACTCGCCGACAAGATGCTCAAGGGCAAGTTCGACCTCGACGATTTGCGCGCCCAGATCGGCCAGATGCAGCGCATGGGCGGGCTCGGCGCGCTCGCTGCGATGATGCCGGGCATGAAAGGCATGAAGGGCGCGGCGGAAAAAGCCGGCGACGGCAAGGCGCTGGTTCACCTGGAAGCGATGATGTCGTCGATGACCGCCAAGGAACGCAGCCGGCCCGAAGTGATCAACGCCAAGCGCAAGATCCGCATCGCCAAGGGCAGCGGGACCACCGTCCAGGAAGTCAATAAATTGCTCAAGATGCACCAGGAAATGGCGACCGTGATGAAGCGGCTGAAGAAGATGGGCGGCCTTGGCAAGCTCGCCGCGATGTTCGGCAAGGGCGGCATGGAAGGCGCCTTGGGCGGGCTTGCTCCAGGGGCGATGCCGCCCGGTCTCGGTGGCGCTGGATCTGCCTTGCCTGGCCTTGGCGGCGGTCCTGCCTTCAACCTCCCACCCGGTTTCGACAAATTCACAAAGAAATAGCGTAACTCATTCATAAGGAAGACTAGATCATGGCACTTTCAATTCGTCTGACCCGTGGCGGCGCCAAGAAGCGGCCCTATTACCGCATCGTCGTCGCCGACAGCCGCGCCCCGCGCGACGGCCGTTTCATCGAGAAATTGGGCTCGTACAACCCGCTGCTGGCCAAGGATTCGCCCGAGCGCGTCAAGCTCGATGCCGAGCGTATCACGCATTGGCTCGGCGTCGGCGCCCAGCCGTCGGACCGCGTGCTGCGCTTCCTCGATGCCGCCGGCATCCGTGAGCGGCCGGCAAGGCTCAACCCCAAGAAGGGCGAGCCGGGCGAGAAGGCCAAGGCTCGCGTCGAAGAGCGCGAAGGCAAGGCGACCGCCGCCGCCGAGGCCGCCGAAGCCGCCGCCAATGCGCCCGCCGAGGAGCCGGTGGTTGAAGAGGCCGTCGTTGACGAGCCAGTCGCTGAAGAATCAACCGCCGAAGAGGTAACCGCTCAGGAAGCCCCGGAAGAGGCTCCCGAGGAAGCTCCGGCGCAAGAGCCCGACACCGGGGAAGCGCCCGCCGAGGAAGCCGCTGCCGAGGAAGCAGCGCCGGCCGACGAAGCAACCAACGAAGGCGAATCTGCCGCCGATCCGGCCGAGGGCGCGGACGACGTCGCTCCGCCGACCGACGATTCGCCAGCGGCGGTTGAAGACGTTGCCGACGAAGCTCCGGCGACCGACGAATCCGAAAAGGCCGAGTAATCATGGCCGCGCCGGCGACGGATGAGGAGCGCATCGCGCTCGCCGCCGTCGCCGGCGCCCATGGCATTCAGGGCGAGGTGCGCCTCAAACTGTTCACCGACAGCGCCGACAATCTCGCTTTACATCCCACGCTCTTGGTCGGTGGCGTCGAACGCCGCCTGCTCAAGGTGCGCGGCGACAATAAGGGCGCGGTTGCCCGCTTCGAAGGCGTCGACGACCGCACCGCCGCGGAAAGCCTGCGCGGATCGTTGGTCGAGATCGACCGCACCGCGCTGCCGCAGCTCGATGACGGCGAATATTATCACGCCGACCAGGTTGGCATCGCCTGCGTCGACAGCGAAGGAAACACGCTCGGCACCGTCGTCGCGGTCGAGAATTTCGGCGCCGGCGACTTGCTCGAGGTCGAAGGCGAGGGTGGCCGCCGCTCGCTGATCCCGCTCAAGCCCGGCATCGCCGACCTCGTCGACGGCCGCTTCGTCCTCGACCCCGAATTCCTCGCCTAGCGCAGCAACGGCGCATCCTTCGCTAAATCATTGCGAATGGTGGTCGCGGCCACCCCGCCTTCGCCCATCGCGTGGCTGATCTGGTCGAGGCCGATGACGACGTCGCCCGCCGCATAGACCCCCGGCACGCTGGTCCGCTGGCGGGCGTCGACGCCGATGCAGCCATCCTCGCCCAGTCGCGCCCCGACCATTTCCGCCAGCTGGGTGTGCGTGTCCGAGCCGAGCGCGGGGTAGACGCTGTCGAACGTGTGATGTCCCTCGGCGGTGTCGACGACGATGCAGTCGCCGGTGATCGCCACCGCCTCGGCCGGCCCGTCGACCATCGCCACGCCCGCGGCCTTGAGCTTGTCATGGTCCGCCGG
>JBDSNQ010000233.1:0-5163 GCA_039915275.1 Sphingomicrobium sp. | reverse complement strand
AACATCGGCGGCTCGATAGGTATTTCGGTGGTCAGTTCGCAACTGGTGCGGATGACCCAGGTGTCGCACGCCGACCTCGCCGCCCATGTCACCGACCAGACGCTGCCGATGGTCGACCCGTCGCTGCTCGAGCGGATCGGACCCGGGGGTCCGGGGGCATTGGCGCTGATCAACGGCGAGGTCACGCGCCAGGCGGTGTTCATCGCCTATCTCGACGATTTCAAGCTGATGATGATCGTCACTTTCGCCGTGCTCCCCTTGCTGCTGATCATGCGCAAGGCAAGGGGCAGCGGAGCGCCGGCGATCGCGGCGGATTGAGCGTTTCCGCCGTTGGTCGAAGGGAGGCTGGCGCGGACAATCGGTTGATGCAAAATAGCCTCCTTTTGGGGGAGGAATTTCCATGATGGATATTTCACGCCGGGAAGCGTTTGCGTCTGCCGCCTTAGTTGCGCTGGCCGCGGGAGTGCCGAGCTGGGCGCTGGCGCAGACTGCCGCCGGTGGGGGCAGCGCCGCTTGGGACCTGCGCGACATTTACCCGACCGACGCCGCCTGGGAGGCCGAACGTAAGGCGATCCAGGCCAAGATCCCGTCGCTGCTGCGCTATCGCGGCAAACTCGGACAGAGTGCCGCCGGGCTGAAGGCCGCGCTCCAGGCGCAATCCGACCTCAATAAGCGCGCCTCGCGCCTCTACACCTACGCATCGCTCAAGGCCGACGAGGATGTGCGCGTCGCCCCCAACCAGGAGCGCAAGCAGCAAGCGCAGGATGTCTTCACCGCGCTGGGCGAAGCGACGTCCTGGGCCAATCCCGAGTTGGTCGCGATCGGCGCGGCCAAGGTCAACCGCTTCATCGCCGCCGATCCCGGGCTTAAGAAATTTGCGTTCGGCTTGCGCGACGTGCTGCGCCAGGCGGCGCATACTTTGTCGCCTGCTGAGGAGAAATTGCTGGCTTCGGCCGGGACGCCGCTGGCCGGGCCGCAGGACATTCGCGATCAGCTGACCTCATCCGACATTCCACGGCCGACGGTGAAATTGAGCGACGGGCGCGAAATCCGGCTCGACGACCAGGGCTATACGCTCGCCCGCTCGGCGCCCAACCGCGCCGACCGCAAAATGGTCTTCGACAAATTCTGGGCGAGCTACAAGGCGTACGATAATTCGCTCGGCGCGGCGCTCTCGACCCAGGTCAAGGGCGACATGTTCCGGGCCAAGGCGCGACATTATGACAGTGCGCTTGCAGCGGCGCTCGACGGCAGCAATTTGCCCGAGGCGGTGTATCGCTCGCTGATCGCCGAAGCCAATCGGGGCTTACCGGTGCTGCACCGTTATTTCGCCTTGCGTCAGCGGATGCTCGGGCTGCCCGACATGGGCTATTGGGACATTTATCCGCCGCTGGTGAAATCGAACCGGACGTATTCGCTCGCCGAGATGCGCCAGCTGACCCTCGACGCGACCAAGCCGCTGGGGGCGGACTATGGCCGGATCTTCGCCGACGCGACCGCGAAGCCATGGGCCGATCCGTTCCCGCGGCCGGGCAAGGCGTCGGGCGCTTACATGCAGCCGGGCGCGTTCGACGTGCACCCCTATTTGCTGCTCAATTTGAGCGACAAATATGATGGCCTCAGCCAATACGCCCACGAGTGGGGCCATGCGATGCACACTTTGCTCGCCAACGCCGCTCAGCCTTATGAGCTGTCCGCCTATCCGACGTTCACCGCCGAGGTCGCCTCAACCGCGCACGAATTGCTGCTCGCCAACATGATGGTCGGGCGCGCCCAGACCAAGGAAGACAAGTTATTCTACCTAGGCCAGATCATGGAGAATTACCGAGGCACCTTCTTCCGCCAGGCGATGTTCGCCGAATTCCAGCTGGCGATCAACGATCTGGCAAATAAGGGCGAAGGCCTGTCGGGCGAAAAGATGTCTGCGCTCTATTTCAACCTGCTCAAGCGCTATCACGGCCCCAAGGTCCAGATGGAGCCGGCCTATTCGAGCGAATGGGCGTATATCCAGCACTTCTATTTCGGCTTCTACGTCTGGCAATATGCGACCTCGATCACGGCCGCGAATTTCTTCGCCCAGAAGGTCATGCACGGCACCCCGGCGGACCGCGACAACTACCTCGCCGTGCTGCGCGCGGGCGGGTCCAATTACGGCTACAATTTGCTCAAGATCGGCGGGCTCGATATGGCCACGGCCGAGCCGTACCGGCTGATCGTGGCAAGTTTCAGCAAGGTCTTGGACCAGGCCGAGGCGCTGCTCTAGCCTGACCGCTTGCGGGCGATAATCTCGCTCACTACCGGGGTCATCATGCGCGTTCCCGGGGCAAGCGTATCGAGGCAGGCGGCGAGCCGAACGCCTTCGTCGGCGCTGGCGTAGCCCAGCTCAACCAGGCGGTTGGCGGCGCTGGCGATGAACGATGCGGGCCACTGCCACAACGGGTCGTCGGCGGTGATGATGTCGACCAGCGGGCGCACATCGAGGACCTCCATCCCCGCGTCGTCGAGCAAGGTTGGCAAAGCGAGGCCGATGTCGGGTTCGCCGCCGCTGTCGCGCCAGCTTTTGACCACCAGCTCGCGGAATCGCTCATGGTCGGGCGACGGAGGGAAGGTCCGCCACGATTCGTAATCGGCATATTCGTGAAACACTGCGGTGGCGCCAGGGCGCAACGCGTCGGCGATGTGCGCCACGGTGCGGGCCGGGTCGGCGACGAAGGCAAGCAGCCAGCGGCACCAGCTGCCGTCGGCGATGGCATGACCGAAGCCGCTGTCGTTGACGTCGATCTCCATGACTTCGACGTTGGCGAGGGCGCGCGCGCGTAGAACCCCTGCGAAATGCGGCGAGCGTTCGAGCGCGATGACCTTGCCCGATGGCCCGATCAGGTCGGCGAGGTCGGCGGTGACGAAGCCCGGCCCGGCGCCGACATCGAGGATCGTTTGACCGGCCGCAAAGCGCGCGCGACAGAAGCCATCGAGCACCCGCGGCCGCCACACCCGCGCCTGCACGCCGAGGCGTTCAACCTCGTCGTCGCGCGTGCCGAGCAGATAATCGCCGTCGGTCATGGCGCCGCATAGAGCGGGCCGTGTCGCGCCGCGACCCGTATCTTGCGGTCAAACGAGCCTTACCGCTTCGAGAACTGGAAGCTGCGGCGGGCCTTGGCGCGGCCGTACTTCTTGCGCTCGACGACGCGCGGATCGCGGGTCAGGAACCCGGCCCGCTTGACCGTCGTGCGCAACGCGGGCTCGTAGCGGGTTAGCGCCTGGGCAATGCCGTGTAGCACGGCGCCGGCCTGGCCCGACAGCCCGCCGCCCTTGACCGTCGCGATGACGTCGTACTGACCGGCGCGCTCGGTGATGCCGAACGGCTGATTGATAACCAGCCGCAGCGTCGGACGGGCGAAATAGACTTCCTGCTCGCGGCCGTTGACGACGATCTTGCCCGATCCGGGCTTGAGCCAGACGCGAGCGACGGCGTCCTTGCGGCGGCCGGTCGCGTAAGCGCGGCCGAACTTGTCGATCTGCTGCTCGCGGAGCACGGCTTCGATCTGCGGTGGCGGGGGAGGAGGGGCTTCTTCAGCGACTTCGGCCGGCGCGGCCTCTGCCGTGGCTTCGACAGCAGGCGCGGCATCAGTGGCTTCAACTTCGGCGACCTCGGGAACCTCGGGCTCCGGGTTGGTCAGCGCGCCGAGGTCGGAAAGGGTCTTCTTCTTGGCCATGTTAGGCGCCCACCTTGTTCTTGCGGCTCATCGCGCCGACGTCGAGGATCTGAGGGTCCTGGCCGCCGTGCGGATGCTCGGTGCCATTGTAGAGGTGCAGGGCGCGCATCTGGTCGCGTCCCAGCGGTCCGCGCGGGACCATTCGCTCGACCGCTTTCTCCAGCACGCGCTCGGGGAAGCGACCCTCGAGCACCTTGCCGGCGGTGGTTTCTTTCAAGCCGCCGGGATAGCCGGTGTGCTTGTAATAGATTTTCTGGTCGAGCTTGCGGCCGGTGAACTTGACCTTGCCGGCGTTGATGACGACGACATGGTCGCCGCAATCGACGTGCGGGGTGTAGCTCGGCTTGTGCTTGCCGCGCAGGATGTTGGCGATGATCGTCGCGACACGGCCGACAATCAGCCCGTCGGCATCGATCAGATGCCATTTCTTCACGACCTCGGCCGGCTTGACCGACTTGGTGGTCTTCATCATCGCCTTCATGGCGGGTGACCTCTCGGGTTAAATGCGAAAAGCGGCGCATGCGGCTCCGCCTGTGGGCGTGCTAATTGCGGGGAAGTGGCAATAAGTCAAGCAAAACCGGGCGTTTCACGACGGGTATCATGTTACCTTCTAGATCTGAAGGGCTCAGTCTCGCCGGTTCATCCGCGCCAGGAGCGTGACGAAGAACGCCGTCGACCAGCCAATCAAGATGAGTCCATTGATGCCCTCGATCGCTGACACCAGCCGCCATTCCTCGGCCATCGCCGCGTCGCCGTAGCCGATCGCGCCATAGGTGATGGTCGAGAAATAAACCGCGTCGCGCAGGCCCTCGACCGAGCCGAGGCCGAGAAACAGAAACGCGTAGAGCCAGATCTCGATGCCATGCAGCACGAACAGTCCGAGGCTGACACCGAGCGTGACCGTCATGCCGTGGAGCGACATCGGGTGGATATGCTTGTGGCGCTCCTGGAGTTCCTCCAGACGCAGCACGCGCGCCAGTATATACAGTCCGATGGCGTGAATGGTCACCGTTGCCAGAACCATGAATGTCGAAAGGAGGAGTTCGGGGCCCATCACGAATGAAGCTGTAGCGCATTTTGTCCGGCAAGCATCACGGCATGAAAAAAGGGGCGGGAGGTCCGTACTCCCGCCCCGATCGCTAAGTCAGATACGCGGCTTAGATCTTCTGAAGATTCAGCGCGCAGGGCTTGCTGTCGCTGCTGGTGCCGACGTCATAGGACAGGCGCTGGCCGGTGGCCGGTGGGTGGGCCTTGATGTCCCAGGCAAAGGCGCTGCGCTCGAAGTTCAGATTGTCGCCGCCGGTTTCCGGCTTGATCGAGCCCTTGCCCTGATCGATGTCGAACGAATTGACGGTGCCAAAAAGTTTCATGTTGAGTTCCTTTGTTTCCAGGAGCCAGGAATTGGCGCCTTTCGGCTAGGAGACGTCAAAGATAGGAGGAAGGTGCGGCT
>JBDSNQ010000211.1:0-1811 GCA_039915275.1 Sphingomicrobium sp. | reverse complement strand
CGGGCGACGATCAACGAAGCGAGTTCGCGGCGGCTGCGAACCAGGATCAAGATGTCGCCCGGCCCCAGCGCCCGCTGGGTCGAAGCGAGGATCGGCGCTTCATCGAGCCAGCGTTTGACCTGATCGGCCAAAGCGATGGCGTACAGCCGGTCGCGGTCGCTGAGCCAGCCCTCTTCACCCTCACTATCGCTGCCATCGTCGGCGGTCTCGGAGGTGAATGGCTTCCACAGTTCGACCAGACCCGGCCGGCGATCGAAAAAGGCGCGGTGGCGGTTGGGCTGGCCGGGCAGGCCCATGGCCTCGAAGCCGACCTCGCCGATCATCGCATCGACCGCCTCGAGGATCGCCGGCGACGATCGGAAGCTGGCGTCGATCGACAGGTCGCGGAACTCGAGCGCCAACCGCTCACCGTCGTCGCGCTCATCCTCGGCGTCGCGCAGCGCTTCCGAGCTTTGCCGCGCCCAATCGCGCACCTGCTTGAACTCGCCTGGGTCACTCCCCTGGAAGCCGTAGATCGCCTGTTTGAAATCGCCGACCATGAACAATGTCCGCACCCGCCGTTCAGCCTCGCTGGCGCCGCTGAAAAACTCCTCGACCAGCGCGCGCACGATCGCCCACTGGTCGGGGTTGGTGTCCTGCGCTTCGTCGACCAATATGTGGTCGGTGCGGCGGTCGAGCTTGTAGCGCACCCATTCGCCCATTCCGGGCTGCTCAAGCAACTGGCGAGTCCAGCGAATCAGATCGTCGAAATCAGCGACCCCGGCGCTGCGCTTGGCATGGGCGTAAGCGGCGGCGAAGGCCTGGCCGGCGCGAAGTCCGGCGGCCATGTCGACGGCCAGCGCGGCGCCGCGCTGGATCGTGAGCAGGTCGCCAATCATCTCCGCCAACCGTTCAGCGTGCGCGTCATAATCGGCATTTGCCTTGCGCTGCCCCGGCGAAACCTTGCGCAGCGATCCGCTGCCCGTGAACACGACAAGGGCAAGGTCGGACAGCGTGGCGGCGCGCCCGGCGGGATCGAGACCAAGCCATTGCTCGACCGCGACGGCGGCCTTGGTGCCGGTAACGCCGCCCCAGGCGCGATTGGCCGCCGTGATGGCGTGGAGCAGGTCACAATCGAACCGATCGTCAGCGCAATATTCGGCGAGGAATTCGTCGACCGAACCGTCGGGCAGGCCCGTCATTGCACGCAACTTGCCCTCGAGCGTCTCGGGCGCGCCCAGCGCGGCCATGGCGTCGCTCGCCCGCGCGCACTGCATCAAATAACCGATGGCGTCTTGCTCGCCGAGGCGCAGGCTGAGGCACTGGACGTCGCCGATCAGCGATTCATTGCCGCCGCTCTCGGCATCGGCGAGCAGGTTCGCCAGCGTCGTGCGCGCCAATTCCTGCTCGGCGCGGCCCTCGAGCGGCTTGAAACCCGGCGTGATGCCCGCCTCGGCCGGGAACGCCGCGAGCAGCGCCTGGGCGAAACTGTGGATGGTCTGGATGCGCAGGCCGCCGGGCGCGTCGAGGATTTTAGCGAACAGCTGCCGTGCTCGCCGCATCGTATTGGGATCATTGGCTTCGCCGAGGTTGATGAGATCGATTCTCAAGTCCTGATCGCGCATCCGCACCCAGGTCGCGAGCCTCGTATTGATGCGGTTGGCCATCTCGGCGGCGCCGGCCTTGGTGAAGGTCAGGCACAGGATGTGCTCGGGGCGCACACTCGACAGCAGCAACCGGAGCACGCGCGCCGACAGCACCTGGGTCTTGCCGCTCCCGGCCGACGCCGACAGCGCGGCGTGGACATTGGGATCGGACGCGCTGGCCTGGTC
>JBDSNQ010000179.1:0-10715 GCA_039915275.1 Sphingomicrobium sp. | reverse complement strand
CGCTCGCCGTGGGATGGATCGTGTCCGCCCAGCTCGAATCGGGCGAGCGCGGAATTTTACCGATCGACAGCTCGGGAACGCTCGAAATCACCGGCATTCACGTCGACGTCGGTGGCAAGGACGCCAGTGCCGCGCGTTATGCCGGATGGCGAGTCGCGCAGCGCGAGGGGTTCAAGGCGCTGTGGGCGAAGCAGCACAAGCGCCCGCAATCCGAAGCCCCCAATCTTAGCGATTCGACGCTCGACGGGCTGGTCAGCTCGATCATCGTCGAGCGCGAGCAGATCGGCCCCAACCGCTACATCGCCGATCTCGGTATCCTGTTCGACCGCGCCCGCGCCGGCGAGCTGCTCGGTGTTGGCGGCGAGATCCGTCACTCCGCGCCGATGCTACTTTTGCCGATCACGGTCAGCGGCGGGGCGGGCACGTCGGTCGAACTGCGCAACGCCTGGCAACGCGCCTGGGCGCAGTTCCGCACCTCCCAGAGCCCGATCGATTATGTCCGGGTCAGCGGCATGGGGGTCGATCCGTTGCTGGTCAACGCCGCCCAGACCGACCGTCCGGGCCGCGGCTGGTGGCGCAATCTGGTTGATCTCTATGGCGCCGCGGACATCTTGGTCGCCGAGGTCCAGTTGCAGCGGCTGTATCCTGGCGGGCCTGCGCGGGCGCGCTTCATCGCGCGTCACGGTCCGGACAATGCAATCGTCGGCGGTTTCGACCTTACGGCGGCCAACAGCGACGCCATCCCGGCGATGATGAGCGAAGGCGTGCGCCGGATGGACGAGCTGTTCGCGACCGCGTTCGCCGCCGGACGGCTCCAGCGAGATTCGACTCTCGACCTGCCGCTGCCGCCGCCATTGCCGGAAGAGGTCGTGGAAGCGCCCCCGGAAAAGGCACAGGGGAACGCGTATCAGGTCCAGATCGCGGCCAATAACGTCAACACCTATAATTTCGCGATGGCCCATCTGCGGACCTTGCCGGGCATGGACCAGGTCATTCCGCAAAGCATCAACGCGAGCGGGACCAGCTACGTGCTGGTCAGTTATCACGGCAGCGGTCCGCAACTGGCGGCGGCGCTGATCGCCCGTGGTTGGGCTGCGGATTCGAGCGGCACGGTCATCCGGATGTCGGGCGGGGCAGGGCCGCCGCCGCCCATTCCGCAGCCGCGGCCGGCGCCCACACCGAATCAGGCTCCAAGCCAGCAGCCGGTCACCAACAGCCAATGAAGAACGGCCCGGACCAGATCGCGCTGCCGCTCGACTGGCCCCAAAGCGCCGGCGACGTCCGGCTCATCCTGTCGGACGCCAACCGCGACGCGTTCGACCATTTCCGCAAATGGAGCATGTGGCCGGTCAAGGCGACGATCCTCACCGGGCCGCGCCGCTCGGGCCGGACCTTGCTCGCGCGCAGCTTCGTCGAGCGGGTCCAGGGCCGGCTGTTCGACGGCGCCGATCGGGGGGATGAGCAGGAATTGTTCCACGCCTGGAATGATGCACAGGACAGCGGCCGCCCATTGGTCATGATCACCGATGAGGTCCCGCCGCAATGGCGGCCGCAACTGGCCGATTTGCGGACGCGGATCGCGGTCACGCCGGTGACCCGCATCGGCCTTCCCGATGATGCGCTGTTTTCGGGCCTGATCGCTTTGCTGTTCGCCGATCGCGGGCTGCACGTTCCGGGTGAGGCGCTGCGCTTCATGGTCGAACGGCTCGAACGCGATTATTGGGCGGCCGAGCGCGCGGTCGAGGCGGTTGACCGCTTCGCTATCGCCGAGCGGGCGCGGCTGACGTTGCCGACCATCCGCCGTGCCCTCGCCAATGCCAATCTGATTGCGCGGGACTTAAGCTAGCCGCAATTGGCCGATGCGATGCGGCCTTGCGGATCGAGCCGGACGGTCAGCCGCTGGGGGCTGAAGTCCATCGTCACCATCGCACCGAACCGCACCCAACGCAGCACCCGGGCGCGCGAAAAGCCCATCAGCTTGAGCGCGGTTTCCTTGGTTGGCTCCTGACCGACGAACTGGCCGAGGGCGCGGGCGTCGCACACCGCGCCAACCTGGTCGAGCGCAATGCGTTCGGATGGGCCCGGCGCGCAGGCCGTCACCGCAATCAGGATTACCGGCACCAATTTACGCATCTACCGTCTCCTCCACGACTACGCGGCTCAACTTCAGTTTGCCGCTCTCGATTGCAAAGCCGATGCGTCCCTCGACCAGGTCTACGGCATCGCGCCCGAACTCCTCGAACCGCCACCCGGACAAGATCTTCAGATCCTTGCGGACGCCGGCCGCTAAGGCCTCGAGTTCGTCGCTTCGGGCAATCAGCTTCGATGCCACCCCTGCCTCCTTGGAGCGGATCTTGAGCAGCAGTTTCAAGAGGTCGCTGACCAAGGCGCCATCCTTGGTCAAGCCTGGGCGGCGCGGCTCGCGGTCGGGCATTTCGTCCGGTTCGAGCGGCTTGGCCGAGGCCAGCGCGCTCATCAGCCGGCTGCCGATGTCATTATTCCGCCAGCTAGAGGACAGGCCGCGCACGCGGCCAAGCTCGTCCTGGTTCTTGGGCGGATGGACCGCGAGTTCGCCCATTGTGTCGTCCTTGACGATGCGTCCCCGAGGTAGATTCTTGCCGCGCGCCTCATTTTCGCGCCACGCCGCCAGCGCCTTCAAGCGCCCGAGCACGGCCGGATTGCGGCTCGGCAATTTCTGGCGCTTCCACGCATCCTCGGCATCGAACGCGAAGCTCGACGGGTCGGCCAGCCGCTCCATTTCCTCATTGAGCCAGGCGCCGCGGCCGTTCTTGCGCAGTTTTTCGACCATCCGCGGGAAAATCGTCGCCAGATGGGTGACGTCGGCGATGGCGTAATCAATCTGTCTCTTGTCGAGCGGCCGCCGGCTCCAGTCGGTGAACCGGGCGCCCTTGTCGAGGCTGTGGCCGAGCAAAGATTCGATCAAATTCGAATAGCCAATCTGCTCGCCGTGGCCGAGGGCCATGGCCGCGATCTGGGTGTCGAACAGCGGCACCGGCACCTTGCCGGTCAGATTATGGATGATTTCCAAATCCTGCCCGCCGGCGTGGAAGACCTTCAATACGTCGCGATTCTCGACCATCAGCTCGAGGATCGGCGACAGGTCGAGATCGGCTTGCGGGTCGATCGCCGCCGCTTCCTCGGTGCTGGCGACCTGCAGCAGGCACAGCTCCGGCCAATAGGTGTTTTCGCGCATGAATTCGGTGTCCACGGCGATGAATGGATGCGTGGCGAGGCGGCTGACCAGGTCGGAGAGTGCGTCGGACGTGGTGATGAGTGGGTGAATGTGCATGAGTCTCGGGGGCAATAGCGGGCCGCCCGCGGGTTGACAAAGCGGCGAGTGAAGGGCGAAGCGCGGCGCTCCGTTTCCAGCCCTACCCAAGACGCAAGCGAGCAGCAATCGACATGCATGCCTATCGGACTCATAATTGCGCCGCGCTGCGCGCCTCAGATGTCGGCGCGACCGTCCGCCTGTCGGGCTGGATTCACCGCAAGCGCGACCATGGCGGCGTGCTATTCGTCGATTTGCGCGATCATTACGGACTGACGCAGATCGTCGCCCGCGCCGGCAGTGAGGCGCTGCGCATCCTCGATTCATTGAGGGTCGAGTCGGTCGTCACCGTCAGCGGTGAAGTCGTTGCGCGCGAGGGCGGGGCGGTGAATGCCAAATTGGCCACCGGCGACATTGAAATCATCGCCAGCGAAATTGTCGTTCAATCTTCCGCCGCCGAATTGCCGATGCCGGTGGCGGGCGAGGCCGATTATCCCGAGGATATCCGGCTCCGCTACCGCTACCTCGACCTCCGCCGCGAGCGGCTGCACCGCAATATCCTGCTGCGCTCGAACGTCATTTCTTCGATTCGGCGGCGGATGATCGACCAGGGTTTTACCGAGTTCCAGACCCCGATCCTGACCGCGAGCTCGCCTGAAGGCGCCCGCGATTACCTCGTGCCGAGCCGCATCCACCCGGGCAAATTCTACGCGCTCCCGCAGGCGCCGCAGATGTTCAAGCAATTGATCATGGTCGCCGGCTTCGACCGCTATTTCCAGATCGCGCCATGCTTTCGCGACGAAGACGCCCGCGCCGACCGCAGCCCGGGCGAATTCTACCAGCTCGATTTCGAGATGAGTTTCGTGACGCAAGACGATGTGTTCGCCGCGATCGAGCCGGTGATGTCCGGCGTATTCGAGGAGTTCGCCGACGGTCGCAGCGTCACTCCGGCGGGCGAATATACGCGGATTGCCTATAAGGATTCGCTGCTCAAATACGGCACCGACAAGCCCGATTTGCGCAATCCGCTGCTGATCCACGATCTCGGCGAGCGGTTCCGCGCCTCTGGCTTCGGGCTGTTCGCCAAGATCGTCGATGGCGGTGGAGTGGTGCGCGCGGTCGGCGCACCCGGAACCGCCGAGAAGAGCCGCAAATTCTTCGATGACATGAATGAGTGGGCGCGGAGCGAAGGCTTCGCCGGCCTCGGCTATGCGACGCGCAAGGCCGGCGAATGGGGCGGCCCGATCGCCAAGAACCACGGCTCGGAGGGGATGGACTCGCTGGCGCAAGCAATGGGGCTTGGACCCGACGATGGCATTTTCTTCGCCGCCGGCAAGGAAGCCGAGGCGGCTCGGCTCGCCGGCCTGGCGCGCACCCGCGTCGCGGAAGCGCTCGACCTCATCGAGCAAGGCTCGTTCCGCTTCTGCTGGATCGTCGATTATCCGATGTTCGAATATAATGAGGAATCGAAGAAGATCGATTTCTCGCACAATCCGTTCTCGATGCCGCAGGGCGAGCTGGAAGCGCTCGAGACCAAGGACCCGCTCGACATCCTCGCTTGGCAATATGACATCGTCTGCAACGGCGTCGAACTAAGCTCGGGCGCCATCCGCAACCACCGGCCCGACATCATGTACAAGGCGTTCGAGATCGCCGGCTACACCCGTGAGGAGGTCG
Organism: Sphingomicrobium sp.; assembly: GCA_039915275.1. Classification (GTDB taxonomy): domain Bacteria; phylum Pseudomonadota; class Alphaproteobacteria; order Sphingomonadales; family Sphingomonadaceae; genus Sphingomicrobium. Next base: position 5,749 of record JBDSNQ010000179.1, on the reverse strand, counting down.
ACACTGGCTTCCCCGGCATGATCGGCGCGTTCCAATATGGCGCGCCGCCGCACGGCGGTTCGGCGCCGGGTATCGACCGCATCGTTATGCTCATCGCCGGCGAACCCAATATCCGCGAAGTGGTTCTGTTCCCGATGAACCAGAAGGCCGAGGATTTGATGATGAACGCCCCGGCGCGAGTGATGGACAAGCAATTGAAGGAGCTGTCGATCAAGACCGTCGATCAGGGTTAGTAACGGATCGACACCACTTCGTAGCTTTTCTCGCCGCCGGGTAGGGTGACCACCCGCTCATCGCCGACCTTTGCCCCGATCAGGGCGCGGGCGATGGGGGAGCTCCAGCCGATCAGACCGGCAGTCGCGTCGGTTTCGTCGTCGCCGACGATTGTCACGACCGGCCGTCCGTCCGCCTCGTCGGCCAACTCCACGGTCGCTCCAAATCGCACCTGATCCGGAACCTGAGCGGAAAAATCGACGATCTTCGCTGCCTTCATCACCCGCGCGAGGTGCGCCAGGCGGCGGTCGATCTCGCGTAGCCGCTTCTTGCCATAGAGATAGTCGGCATTTTCGGATCGATCGCCGAGCGATGCCGCCCACGACACAATTTCGACGATTTTGGGCCGTTCGACGCCGAACAATTCGTCATATTCTGCGCGGAGGCGCGCATATCCCTGTGCGGTGATGAAACGGGGAGCGTCGGCCATCCCGGCTGACTATCAGCCCGGGCGGCTCTTTCCCAAATAGCGCGAAACATGGAGCGCCGATTGCGGGGCCTGCGATGGCCGCATCGAATCATAGACCACGCTATTCTCGATCACCCGCTGAATATAGCCCTTGGTCTCGGCGAACGGGATCGCCTCGATCCAGCGCAGCACGTCGGTGCCGCCGCGCGGGTCGCCATAGGCGTTGACCCATTTGCGCACATTGCCCGAGCCAGCGTTATAGCTTGCCACCGCCAGCGGGACATTGCCGTCCCAATTATTGAGAAGGCGCGAGAAATAGGCCGAGCCGAGCATGACATTGTAGGCGGGATCGCTGGTCAGGCGGGTCCCGTCATAGCCCAGGCCCATCTTGCCCGCTTGCTCGCGCGCGGTGCTGGGCATCAGCTGCATCATGCCGCGGGCGCCGGCGTTGCTGACCGCGGTCTGGTCGAACGAGCTCTCCTGGCGGGTGATGCCGTGGCACAGCGACCAGGATTGCCCCTCCGGAACCGCCGTCGCCAGCAGCGGATAGGCCTGGCGGACGAAATAGGCCGAGCCGGCGTTACGGGCAGCGCGGGCGACCCACACCGGCATGTCTTGCCGGCCAATCTGTTGCCCGAAATCGACGGCCAGGGCTCGCTCACCATCGGTCTTGAGCGATTCGGCCAGCGCCCGGACGAACAAGGCCTGCTCGTCGCGGCGGCCCTGCTGTCCGAGCAGGCGTGTCGCCCGCACTAGGCGGTTGCCGCTGAACAGGATGCGCTGGCCGTCGGTAGCGGCCGGTGCGATGGTCGGCGGCGCAGTGACCGACCGGCCGAGCCGCTCGAGCGCCAACTGGCCGTAGAATAATTCGGGGTAGACCGCGGCATTCTGGAAATAGAGCCCGGCATCGGCGGGCCGCCCGGCGGCGAGCGCCGCGCGCCCGGCCCAGTAGAGGCCCTTGGACATCACCTGGAGCGAGCGCCCGCCATGCGAATAGCGCTGGAACAGGCCGATCGCCTCGTTTGGCCGGCCGATCGCATTCAATGCGGTCGAACCCGCCAGCCAGGTCAGCGAGGTGTAATCGTCGCGAACCCCGAGCGGTTTTGAACTGATGTCGGTGCCGGCGGCAAATGAATCGTCGACCTGGCGGGCGATATCGTACGCCGTCCGCCACTGCCCCTGCGAGGCGGCGGTGGTCGAGAGCAGCAGCATCATCTCGTACAGCCGTTCGGGATCGGCCGGGCGATAGGTGAAAGTGTGCGGTCGGGCGAACAATTGCTCGGCAGCCTGCTCAAAACCGCCGTCGCGAAGGTAACGGGCGCGGTCCATCATCAGGCCGGCGTCGCTGGTGACCGTTGCCATCAGCGGCTGATAGCGCGCTTCCGCGTCGGGCGATTTGGTCTGCATCGCCACCCGGGCGGTGAACGCTGCGGCGCGGTTGGGGCTGACCAAAGCCAGGAAACGGTAGGCGTCGCTGGGTTTCTTGGCGAACAGCAAGGCATCGGCGCGGCGGTCATGGTCGGCGCGAGTGAAACTGGCGCCGAAGCGGGCGTAGATCTCCGGCTCGTCGGTCGCGCTCAGATCGTCCGACGCCCACGCCTCTTGGGCGGCGGTGAGCGCTTCGGCCGGACGCCCGCTGGCGCTCAGCGCTTCGGCGAGACGGGCATAGCCGCCGCCAGTGGTCGGCTGCTTGGTCTGGAAGAAAGCGAGGACCGTCGCCGCATTTTCGCCCGGCCGCATCGCCTGCTCGGCATATTTGCGCAGCGTCGCTTCGCCCGGCCAGCCCGGGTTGGCGTTGATGAACCGGGCGTAGTCGGCAAAGCCGTAGCCGTTGCTTTGCCTCAGCCGGCGCCAATCGGCGAGCGCATAAGCGATGTCGTTGCTGACTTGCGAATAAGCGGGCTGATAGTTTGGCTGCAGCGGCACCTGCGCGGAACTGGATGCCGCCATGACCAGCACGGGAACAAGAAATGCAGCGCGTCTCATGCTGGACATCATGCAGTCGCGGTCCTTATCAGGCGGTGAACGGAGCCATGCCTCCTTCTACATCTCGTAACCGCGTTTGAGGGACTTAAGTTCATGTTTTTCGGGTCGATACCGGCACTTGTGACCCCTTTTGTTCGCGGCCGTGTCGCCGAAGACACATTCCGCGAGCTGGTCGAGTGGCAGATCGACGAGGGCAGCAATGGCCTGGTGCCGTGCGGCACGACGGGTGAAGCGGCGACCTTGTCGGCCGACGAGCACCGCCGGGTGATCGAAATCGCCGTCGAGGTCGCGCGGGGACGGGTGCCGGTCATCGCCGGATGCGGCTCCAACAACACCGCTTATGCGATCGAGCTGACCCGCGTCGCCAAGCAGGCCGGCGCCGCCGCGGCGCTGCACGTGCCGCCGTTTTACAACCGGCCGAACCAGGAGGGTATTTACGCCCACCTCGCCGCCGTCGCCGACGAGGATCTCCCGATCATACTCTACAACGTCCCGTCGCGCACCATCACTGACATTTCGACCGAAACCATGACGCGCCTGTCGCGGCTGCCCAACGTCATCGGCGTCAAGGACGCGACGGGCAATCTGGCGCGGGTCTCGGCCCAGCGGCTCGCCTGCGGCGAGGAATTCGTCCAGCTCAGCGGCAATGACGACATGGCGCTGGGCTTCAACGCCATGGGCGGGGTTGGCTGCATCTCGGTCACCGCCAATGTCGCGCCCAAGATGTGTAGCCAGTTCCAGGAGGCGATGCGCGAGGGGCGCTGGCCGCAAGCTCTGGAGCTTCAGGACCGGCTTTATCCGCTCCATGCGGCGCTGTTCAGCGACGCCTCGCCGGGCCCCGCCAAATATGCGCTGTCGAAAGTCCGTCCCGGTTTTCCGACCGAGCTTCGCCTGCCGATGACCGAGCCTTCGGAAGCGTCGCGGGCAGCGGTCGACGCCGCGCTCGCCCACGCCGGGCTGGCCTGACCGCACGCGATGGCCAAGCCGCTCCCGCCACCGTTCGACAAGCAGAAGGTCGTCGCCGAGAACCGGCGCGCGCGGTACGATTATTTCGTCGAGGAGCGGCTCGAGGCCGGCATCGAGCTGACCGGGACCGAGGTCAAATCGCTGCGCGGCGGCGAAGGGTCGATCGCCGAAAGCTATGCCGCGGTCGAGGCCGAGGAATTGTGGCTGATCAACAGCCACATCCCCGAATATAGCCACGGCAACCGCATGAACCACCAGCCACGGCGGCCGCGCAAATTGTTGCTCAAGCACCGTGAGATCGCCAAGCTGCAAGGCGCGGTGACCCGGCAAGGGCTGACGCTGGTGCCATTGTCGCTCTATTTCAACGCCAGCGGCCGGGCGAAGGTCGAGCTGGCGGTCGCCCGGGGCAAGAAGATGCACGACAAGCGCGAGACCGAAAAAGAGCGCGACTGGAAGCGCGAGCAGGGGCGGCTGCTGCGCAACAATGGCTGACGATGAAACTCTCCTCGGCAGCCGCTGGCTGCGGCGCCACATTCCGACGCGCGAGACGGTTCATCACAACCGCTTCCTGCGGCCGTTCGCCCGGCATTTGAGCGATCCCGCTTTGTGGCGCATGACCCGCCGCTCGGTGCCGCGCGCGGTGGCCTTGGGACTGGGCGTGGGCGTGATCATTCCCATCATGCATGTGTTTGTCGCGGCGCTCTTGGCTATACCACTCCGCGCCAATGTGGCGATTGCGGCGGCGTGCACTTTGGTCATCAATCCGCTGACCATTCCGCCGATGTATTATGCCGCCTACCGGATCGGCTCATGGGAACTTCACCACGAAGGGGTGGTGATGAACCCCGGGGCGGCCGAGCAAGTCTCGGGGGAATTGAGCCGGCTATTGTTCTGGGTTCATCATGCCTCCGGTCCGATCGCACTGGGTGTCGTCACCATCGCGCTGACTGTGACGATCCTCGGCTACGGCATTACGGCGATCGTCTGGCGGGGCTGGCTTGGCAGCAAGTGGCGGGCACGGCGGCAGGCGCGCCGCGCCGCGATGTAGTGAGCACGCCGCCATTGGTCGGCGAGAGCAGCGCGCTTGTCGGATGACTGTGGCCGGTAACATGCAATTGGCGGCAACATCGGTGGCATTGATGGCTCGGAGGACTTTGGACATGGTTAGAATGATGGTCGTGCTGGCGGCTGGGACGGTGCTTGGCGGATGCGCGCCGCAGATTGCACCGCCGGTCGAGGTCGCGCCGCCGGTGGCCGAGATCGCCCCTGTCCCGCTTGCGCCGGCTCCTAAACCCGCCCTCGGAACGTTCGGTTTCGACACCGCTGGCATGAACCCAAGCGTCAAGCCGGGCGATGATTTCTACGAATTCGCCGACGGCACCTGGGCCAAAAATACGCCCATCCCCGCGGACAAATCCAATTATAGCATGTTCGTGGGCCTGCAGGATCTCAGCCAGAAGCGCGTCAACGAGCTGCTCGAGGCGGTCAAGGATGACCCCAACAGCAAGATCGGCACCGCTTACTCGAGCTTCCTCAATGAAGCCGCCGTCGAAGCCAAGGGACTGGCGCCGATCCAACCCTGGCTCAACGAAATCCGTGCCCTCAACAACCGCAATGGCTATGCGGCCTTATCCGCCAAGGCGGCGCGCAACGGCATTACTGGCCTGTTCGGCGGCGGTGTCAGCCAGGACGACCGCCACAGCGACACCTATATCCTTGGGCTCACCCAAGCTGGCCTCGGCATGCCCGACCGCGACATGTATTTGCTCAGCGAACCCAATTTGGTGTCCTTGCGGGCCGCTTATCTGGATCATTTGGGCAAGATGCTGACGCTGGCCGGAGAGTCCAATGCGGCACCCCGGGCCAAGGCGATTCTGGCCTTCGAAACCGCGATCGCGAAGGTGTCGTGGAACCGCGAAGACAGCAGCGACGCGACCAAGACCTACAACCGGATGACGCTGGCGCAATTGGCGAAGCTGGCTCCCGGCTTCGATTGGGCGACCTATCTTCGCGCCGGCGGTGTCGATACCAAGGAATTGCTGGTCGCCCAGCCCAGTGCGTTCACAAAGATCGCCGCACTTGCTCATGGGGCACCGTTGGGCGTGCTCAAGGACC
>JBDSNQ010000123.1:0-5771 GCA_039915275.1 Sphingomicrobium sp. | reverse complement strand
CGCCCGACCTGCTCCACGTGTTCGGCGTGCTCAGCCTGATTTTCTGGTCGATGATGATCATCGTCACCTTGAAATATGTCACGATCATCATGCGCGCCGACAATAAGGGCGAGGGCGGCAGCCTGGCGCTGCTGGCCCTGATCAATCGCACTACTAGCGACGGCAAGAGACGCTGGACCGGCGGCATTGTCTTGCTCGGCGTGTTCGCCTGCGCCTTGTTCTACGGCGATTCGATGATCACGCCGGCCATCTCGGTGCTGTCGGCGGTCGAGGGCCTGACCACGGTCCAGGCCAGCTTCCAGCCGTTTGTCATCCCGGTTTCCATCGGCATCCTCGTCGGCCTGTTCTGGATCCAGTCGCGCGGCACCGCGCGCGTCGGGCTGATGTTCGGCCCGGTGATGGTCCTCTATTTCGTAACCCTCGCAGTGCTCGGGCTGATCCACATCGTCGATTACCCGGCGGTCATCCTCGCCTCGATCAATCCGCTCAACGCATTCTATTTCTTCGCCGACGAGCCGGTGCGGGCGTTTGTCGCGATGGGCTCGGTGGTCCTCGCCGTGACCGGCGCCGAAGCGCTTTATGCCGACATGGGTCATTTCGGCCGCAACCCGATCAAGGTGTCGTGGATCTATTTCGTGCTGCCCGCTCTGCTGCTCAATTACATGGGGCAGGCGGCGATGCTGCTGTCCTTGCCGGCGGCGGATGCGATCGAGACGGTCAAGAACCCCTTCTTTTATCTGGCCCCGGAATATTTGCGCCTGCCGCTAGTCCTGCTGGCGACAGCAGCCACCATCATCGCCAGCCAAGCGGTGATCTCGGGCGCATTCTCGGTCACTCAGCAAGCCATCCAGCTGGGCTTCATGCCGCGCCTGAGGATCGCCCATACCAGCGAGAGCGCCGCCGGGCAGATCTACATTCCGGTGATCAACTGGGCGCTGATGATCATGGTCATCATCCTCGTCCTGACCTTCCGCAACTCGTCCAACCTCGCCGCCGCTTATGGCATCGCGGTGACCGGCGCGATGATGATCGACACCGTGCTCATCGCCGTCGTCCTGATCACCATGTGGAAGTGGAACCGCTGGGCCGTGGCCGGGCTGCTGGTGATGTTCGCGACCGTCGACCTTGGCTATCTGTCCGCCAATTTGCTCAAGGTCCCGGCCGGCGGCTGGTTCCCGCTGCTGGTCGGCGCCATCGCTTTCACCTTCCTCACCACCTGGGCCAAGGGCCGTAAGCTGATGATCGACCGGATGCAGGAAGCGAGCCTGCCGATGGAGATTTTCATCAAATCGGCGGCGTCGAGCGCGGCCCGGGTCCCCGGCACGGCGGTGTTCATGACCAGCTCGGGCAGCGGCGTGCCCCATGCCCTGCTCCACAATCTCAAGCACAATAAGGTGCTCCACGAGCGGATCATCCTGCTCACCGTCAGGATCGAGGACGTGCCTTATGTACCCGACGAAAAACGGGTCGAATCGCGCGAATATGGCTCGGGCTTTTTCCGCCTCAAGCTGCGCTATGGTTTCATGGAGGAAATCGACGTTCCGGCGGTGCTGTCGAACCTCAAGGAATGCGGCCCGGTGTGCCGGATGATGGACACCAGCTTCTTCCTCGCCCGCCAGACGCTGATCGCCTCGGCTCGCCCGGGCATGGCGATCTGGCGCGAGAAACTGTTCGCCTGGATGCTGCGCAACGCCGAAAGCGCGATGGAATTCTTCAAGCTGCCGACCAACCGCGTGATCGAGCTCGGCAGCCAGCTGGAGATTTGAGGCCATAAGCCGCAAATCGAACATCCTGACAAAGGTCAGGATCCATGGCCTCAGATCTCGGTGTTCTTGGATGCTGAAACGAGTTCAGCATGACGAAAGGGGCTTGGATGAGCGGCGCATTGATCGTTACCGCCGAATTGGGCGCGGCGGACTTCGCCTGGCTCGATGGCCTGCGCCGCCAACATTACCCGCCCGAGCGCAACCAAATTTCCGCCCACCTCACCATGTTTCACGCTGTTGGGCCGTCGGCGGAGCCGGAATTGCGCGGACGCCTCGCCGCACTTGCCGCCGAACCCGCGCCGACGGCCCGCATCGCCGGCGTTATGGACCTTGGCGGCGGTGTCGCGTTGCGCGTCGTCTCCGATGAGCTCGACGCCATCCGCGACGCCCTTGCCGATGATCTCCACGGGTTGCTCGGCGCGCAGGATGCCGGCGGCTGGCGGCCGCACGTCACCATCCAGAACAAGGTCGCGCCCAAGGTCGCCCGCGATCTGGTCCAGTCGCTCGAGCAGGATTTCCAGCCGCGACCGCTGCGCATCGCCGGGCTCGGACTCCACTGCTATCTCGGCGGCCCGTGGGAAAGGCTTGGCCTGTTCCCGTTCCGCGGGGCCTAGCTGAGGTCGCCGATCCCGTCGCAGCTCAAGTCGAACGCGGCCAGCCCGGCCTCGAGCACCGACGCCAGCATCGGCATGTCCATCAGTTCCTCGACCGCCATCTTGCCGCCGCCGCTGGCGAGCTCGGTGGCCTCTTCCATCGCTTCGTTCCAATCGGCCGCCTCATAGGTCCCCTGTCCGACCCAGCAAAAGGCGACGACTTCGGCCAATTGGTCCTCGCCCAGATCCTCAAGGACCGCGCGCAGTTCGACTTCGACGCTGTCGTTCAACGTATCGTCGAGCACCGACAGCGTGCCGCCGTCCTCGTCATCGACATCGTCAGGCGTTTCATTGCCGTCGGAGTCGCTCGGCGTCTGCGCTTCATATTCGCGGCCGCGAAGAATAATCCGGCACAGCGTATCGAGCGGGGTCAACGGGTCCATTTTATGCCTCTCCACTTCTGCTCGCTCAACGAGACCGAGGGTCAGCGGTTCCTCGCGTTGACCGCCACAGTGGCGGCACCTATATCCGCCGCCGCTCCCGTGTCTCCGGGCGCGACGGCAACCCCCCGCGATTGCACGCGGTTTTACTGGGGCGGAGTAGCTCAGCTGGTTAGAGCAGCGGAATCATAATCCGCGTGTCGGGGGTTCAAGTCCCTCCTCCGCTACCAACCTCAATCCGCTAGCCCAGCAGCCCCACCAGGCTCTCGCGCAGCATGTCTTCGCTCGCCGACGCGACCGCCAACGAGTCCTCGACGACCAGGATGCGGTGGCCGGAGAGGATGGCTATCAATGCTTCGGGCGGGGGTTCATGCATGGTCATGGGCGCGTAACGAATATCGCAACCCATCGGCCCCGCGAACCGTTGGCGGGCGGGAGGAGAGTCCAGGAAACAGTGGCCTTACCGCGCTTTTTGAATTTCGCGTCGCGCGCGATCGCGATCGACTTGGGCACCGCCAACACCGTCGTCTACCTCGCCGGGCGCGGGATCGTGCTGAGCGAGCCGTCGGTGGTGGCGATGGAAATGCACAATGGCGTGCGCCGGGTGCGCGCGGTCGGCGCCGGCGCCAAGCTGATGATGGGCAAGACCCCAGATTCGATCAAGACCATCCGGCCGTTGCGCAACGGCGTCATCGCCGACCTCGAAGTCGCCGAACAGATGATCAAATATTTCATCGACAAGGCCCAGGGCGGCCGCAACCGCTTCACCCGCGGACCCGAGATCGTGCTGTGCGTGCCATCCGGGTCGACCTCGGTCGAGAGACGGGCGATCCGCGATGCCGCGTCGCACGCCGGCGCCAGCCAGGTGTGGCTGATCGACGAGCCGATGGCGGCGGCGATCGGCGCCGGCCTGCCTGTGATCGAGCCGATCGGATCGATGGTGGTCGATATCGGCGGCGGCACGACCGAGGTCGGCGTGATCTCGTTGCGCGGGCTGGCTTATGCCCAGTCGGCCCGGGTCGGCGGCGACAAGATGGACGAGGCGATCACTTCCTATGTGCGGCGCAATTATAATTTGCTGATTGGCGAGGCCACCGCCGAGCGGGTCAAGCATGAGATCGGCACGGTCAAGGCGCCGCCCGATGGCAAGGGCCTCGTCGCCCACGTCCGCGGCCGCGATGTGGCGCGCGGCGTGCCGATCGAGATCACCCTCAACCAGGCCGAAATCGCCGAAGCTCTGGCCGAGCCGGTGGCGCGTATCGTTCACGTCGTCCGCGTCGCGCTCGAACGCTGCCAGCCCGAAATCGCCGCCGACATCATCGACGAGGGCATCACCATGACCGGCGGCGGCTCGCTGCTGCGCGACATTGAGGTGCTGCTCGCCGACGAGACCGGCCTGCCGGTCAAGGTCGCGGAAAACCCAATGAGCTGCGTTGCTTTGGGCGCCGGCCGTGCGCTCGAGGACGCCGACTATCGCGGTGCGCTCCACCCGGTTTGATCAGGCCGGGGGCGCGGCTCCCGGGACCGAGCTGATGAAACGCGCGCCGGCGCGGTCCATGAAGGCCCAGCGGATTTCCGCCGAGAGTTTGCCGATGCGCGGAATTTTGAGCTGGACCCGCTCGCCGATCCGGAACGCTCCTGACAGGCAGCAGCCCTCGAGCGAGAGATCGGTCACGTCAGACGTGAAGGTTTCGCCGCCATCTCGCGTAACGGCGGCTTCGAGCCGAACGGCATGACGCCGTCGGCGATCAGGCCAACTTCCACTTTTCATCGTCCACTTTGGACAAATTAACCTCCAGCCATTGAAGGAAGTTTGACGCACATGGTTAAGGCGAAATGGAAAATGCGCATTGAGGGTGCTGTCCGCATTTGCTCTTAAGGCCAGGTGACCCGGCTCTGGACTTTTGCGATCGATCGCGGCGGCACCTTCACCGATATCGTCGCCACTTCCTCGGGCGGCCGTCGCCGGGTTGAAAAATTGCTGTCCGAAAATCCGCATCATTATGCCGACGCCGCGGTCGAGGGCATCCGTAGGGTGCTCGATTCCGAAGACGGCTCGCTCGGCGAGGTGCGCATGGGCACGACGGTCGCCACCAATGCCCTGCTCGAGCGCAAGGGCGAGCGGCTAGCCCTCGCGATCACGCGCGGCTTCGGCGACGCGCTGCGCATCGGCTACCAAGCCCGGCCGGAAATCTTCGCCCGCCACATCATACTGCCGTCGATGCTCTACGAAACGGTGGTCGAGATCGACGAGCGGGTGAGCGCTGACGGCGAAGTTCTGACCGCGCTCGACAAGATTGGCGCGCGGGCCGCGCTCGAACGCATCCGTGCAACCGGCATCGACTCGCTGGCCATCGCCTTGATGCACGGCTGGGCGTTTCCCGACCATGAGGCGCGGCTGGCGGCGATCGCCCGCGACTTGGGCTTCACCCAGGTCTCGATCAGCCATGAGGTAGCGCCGTTGATCAAGCTCATCAGCCGCGGCGACACCACCGTGGTCGACGCTTATTTGTCGCCGGTCCTGTGCCGCTACGTCGACCGCGTGTCGGCCGGGCTCGGGGGAGGCACCAAACTGCACTTCATGCAGTCGAACGGCGGCCTCGCCGAAGCGCGCTCGTTTCGCGGCAAGGACGCGATTCTGTCCGGCCCGGCGGGCGGCGTGGTCGGCATGGTCGCGGCCAGCGCAGCGCATGGCGGCGACAAATTGGTCGGCTTCGACATGGGCGGCACCTCGACCGACGTGTCGCATTACGCCGGGCGTTTCGAACTCACCGACGAGAGCGTCGTCGCCGGGGTCCGCATTCGCGCGCCGATGATGCAGATCCACACCGTCGCGGCCGGCGGCGGCTCGATCTGCCGCTTCGACGGCATGCGCTTCCGCGTCGGGCCGGAGTCTGCGGGCGCCCAGCCCGGGCCGGCCTGCTACCGCAATGGCGGGCTGTTGACCGTCACCGACTGCAACCTGTTCCTCG
>JBDSNQ010000113.1:0-2118 GCA_039915275.1 Sphingomicrobium sp. | reverse complement strand
TTTGCCGTAACCAGCACCGCGGCCGGCGACGAGGCGCTGATCCTGGTCGACGAGCTCAAACCCGACCTGGTGATCCTCGACTGGATGATCGAAGGCATCAGCGGGATCGAGGTCTGCCGCCGCCTGCGCCGCCGCCCGGCGACCGCCAATCTGCCGATCATGATGCTGACCGCGCGCGGCGAAGAAGACGACCGCGTGCGCGGGCTGGAAACTGGCGCCGACGATTTCGTCACCAAGCCGTTCAGCCCGAAGGAATTGATCGCCCGCGCCAACGCCCTGCTGCGCCGCTCGCGACCGAATCTCTCGGCCAAGAAATTGTCCTATCACGGGATCGATATGGACCTTGTCGCGCACCGCGTGCGGCGCCACGGCCATGCGGTCGCGCTCGGGCCGACCGAATATCGGCTGCTGCGGCACCTGCTGGAGAATCCGCAACGCGTCTTTTCACGCCAGCAGCTGCTCGAAGCGGTGTGGCCGCACAGCGAGGAGATCGAGCTTCGCACGGTCGACGTTCATGTCCGCCGGTTGCGCATCGCGCTGGCAACAAGCGGCGAGATCGACCTCATCCGCACCGTCCGCTCCGAAGGCTATTCGCTCGATGCCGACGGCGCCGCCTGATCAGCCGCCGCTGTCGCGCAGGCTCGCGGCGGAAGGACTCGGCAGCTTCTTCCTGTTCGCGACAGTGATCGGCTCGGGCATCATGGCCGTGAAGCTGTCGGCCGGGAACGACGTCGTCGCCCTGCTCGGCAACACGATGGCGACCGGCGCCATGCTGTTCGTGCTGATCAATATGCTCGGTCCCATTTCCGGCGCGCATATGAACCCGGCGGTATCCTTGGTCGCCGCATCGCGCGGAGAACTCAGCTGGCGGGACGCGGCAGCCTATATCGTCACGCAACTGGCGTTCGGGATCCTTGGCGCTTGGGCCGCGCACTTCATGTTCGACCTGCCGGTTTTGCAATATTCGGTGAAAGCCCGGACCGGCGCGGGCCAGTGGCTCGGTGAAGCGATCGCGACCTTCGGCCTGATCCTCACCATCCTCGGTACCATCCGCTATCGGCCCGCAGCCGTAGCGGCGAGCGTCGCGCTCTATATCAGCGCGGCTTATTGGTTCACATCGTCGACCAGCTTCGCCAATCCGGCGATCACGATTGCCCGCAGCCTGTCCAACACCTTCGCCGGAATTGCCCCGCGCGACGTGCCGCTGTTCATTGTCGCGCAATTGCTCGGCGCAGCTTGCGCTGCGCTGGTCGCCAAAGCCTTGTTCGATGGTTCAACGGCGGGGCGTGGTGGGCGCGGCAAGGATTGAACTTGCGACCCCTGCGGTGTGAACACAGTGCTCTACCACTGAGCTACGCGCCCACGCTCTTGCCGGAACGGGGCGCATAGGGTTCGAACGAAAATCTGTCCAGCGTTACTGGACGGCGTCCTTCAATCCCTTGCCCGGGCGGAACTTGGGCTGCGAGCTGGCCTTGATCTGAATGGGTTCGCCGGTCCGCGGATTGCGTCCGGTCGACGGCTTGCGACGCGTGACGGAAAAATTGCCGAACCCCACCAGGCGCACCTCGTCACCGCGTTTCAGGGCCGATGTGATCACCTCGAGCATGGTTTCCACGGCCCGGACGGCGTCGTTGCGGTTGAGCCCGGCGCGATCCGCGACGTGGCCGATGAGTTCCTGCTTGTTCATGCGCTCACTGCTCCCACGCCTGCGCGGCGAGACTCGCTCGCGCCTGACCCGTGTCTTTAAGGCAAGACTTGGCGGCGAAGTCAAAGGCCTTCGGCGCGCCACGAACGGCCTAATGGCGAACCGGTGTCCCGCTATCGGGCACGATCGGCGGAACCGGTGGCTCGGCCGCATGCTCGTCAGCCTCGGTCCACTCGATCGGCCGCATCGGCTCGGTCAGCGCCAGGGCCAGCACTTCGTCGACGTGGGCGACCGGAATGATCTTGAGGACTTCCTTCAGCGAGGCCGGAATTTCGGCGAGATCCTTTTCATTCTCGGCCGGGATCAGCACCGTGGTGATGCCGCCGCGTAAGGCCGCGAGCAATTTTTCCTTGAGGCCTCCGATTGGCAGCACACGGCCGCGCAGCGTGACCTCGCCGGTCATCGCGACGTCG
>JBDSNQ010000042.1:0-9274 GCA_039915275.1 Sphingomicrobium sp. | reverse complement strand
GGGTGGTGATTTGGGCGGAATGATCGTGATCGGTCATACAAAATGCTCCTGTATGTTAAGGGTTTGCCTGTCCCCGCTCTAAACGCGCGAGCGGCCCGGGCGTCGCACCCCGGGCGCAAAAATTGGGTTGACCGGCGCGATCGGTCAGGCGAGCGGAGTGGCTATGCTGGCGTGGCACGCGAGCGAGGGGCGAGTCGCACTGAGAATCGCCCGGTTAATGGGGTCGGGGCGGCTCGCGCCGGAACCAGCGGCCGCTTAGCCGCCAACTCCCGGGAGCTGCGCCGCGATTGGGGCCCAGGCGCCGGTTCCCATGAGGATGATCGGAATGACGACCGACAGCGTGCCGAGCGCGAGTGCAAGCTTGGTGGCGGGATGGAGGTGGCCGATCGTGCGCCGATCCCAGATCACCAGCGGTACGAACAAGATCAGCCCGAGCACCATCTGGAGGGAGAAAGCGACGTAGCTCGGCGGCGCCAGCGGCAGCCGCCCGATCGCCGGACCCATGACGACCAGGATCGCCGCGGAGAGCATCGCGCGTTTGTGCCATTGGGCCTGCTTGCGCCGCCGCCACCCGGTCCACACCATGATCGCATAAACCGGGATTGCCGCCAGCGGCACCGACGTCCAGCTGAGCGGATCGGTGAACGGCGGCTGGTTGGCGCGCGCCACCTGCCACACCGCCGTCAAATACATCATCGGGATGATCGCCAAAGCGAGCACCATCGCCGCCTTGCCGAGCTTCATGTGGACCTCGATCCGCCCGGCCGAAACCAACTGGGTCTGCGCCACGAACACCAGCATCCACGCCGTGAACAGGCTGCCGTGGACCAGCACCGCTAGCGGCAGAGTCGGGTTCGGCCGCGGATAGGATGGGACGATGCCGCGCAGGTAGAAGCTCGGCGCGAAACCGAGGAACACGACGGCGACCAACAGCAGCGCCATGCGAGAATAGAATTTGCGTTCGGCGGAACGGCGCTCGGCCGGCGAAGCGGCGATCGTGGCCATGAAATTTCCTCCCCCAAGGAATGGCTGGCAAGGGCCAAATCCTAGCGCGCAATCGCCCGGCTGGAAAGTCTCGCGGAGCCGGATTTCTTGACCGGCTGGCGCCCGTCAAGGCGCGTGTTATGAAGGGCGCGACCGAGGATCTACGGAGGGGTTATGAAACCGACTACTTTTCTGTTCGCTGCAATTGCGCTTAATATGCTTCCCGCAACCGCGCCCGCTGCGCCGATCGGGATCGACGCCGCCGTCGCCGCGTCCAGCCGGACGCCCGACAATGTCAAGCTCGACGAATCCCGCAAGCCGGCCGAAGTGCTGAGTTTCTTCAAGGTTTCAAAGGGCATGCGCGTGATCGATATGTTCGGCGCCAACCAATATTGGGCTGAGATGATGGCGCCGGTGGTTGGACCCAAGGGCCATATCACCGTGTGGCAACCGACCCAATTCCTCAACGACGAGCGCCGCGCCAAATTCGCCGCCTTCGCCAAGCGCCAGAAGAATGTGTCGCTGATCTCGAGCCCGTTCGAAGCACCGCAGCTGGGCACCAAAGACTATGACTTCATGATCATGAATCTCGATTACCATGACGTCTATTGGCAGAATCCCGAGCGCAAGATCACGCGCATGGAGCCCGATGCGTGGCTGAAGACGCTGTACGCGGCGATGAAGCCGGGCGGTACAGTCGGGATCATCGATCATGTCGCGCTGCCCAATGGCGACACCCGGGCGACGGTTGAGAAATTGCACCGGATCGACCCCGAAGTGCTCAAGGCCGACTTCGCGCGCGCTGGTTTCGAGCTCGTCGGCATCCGCAATTTCCTGCGCAATCCGGCTGACGATCACTCGCTGCTGGTGTTCGACCCCGCAATCCGCGGCAAGACCGACCGCGTCGTCTACCGCTTCCGGAAGCCGCGTTGAGCAAGACGCCGATCGTCGCCGCGGAGGACAGCATCCGCGGCGGCCGCGCGTATTATGTGCTGGTCGCATTGCTCCTCGGCCTGGTCGCCGGGGCCGGCGCCGCGGCGCTTGGCGACGGGCTTCGCGAACCGGCGCTGCAAGCCTCGAACATGGTCGGCGGCTTGTGGCTCAATGCCTTGAAGATGACGGTTATCCCGTTGATCGTCGCCCTGCTGGTGACCGGGGTCGCCAAGGGCGCTGAAGCGGCGCGGGCAGGGCGGATCGCGGGCCGCTCGGTGGTGTGGATCGTCGTCGTCTGCACCTTGTCGGCGATCTTCGGGACGCTGATGATCCAGTTCCTGCTCGGCCTGTTCCCGCTGCCCGAAGGCGCGGCGCAAGCGTTGCGTGCGGGGCTGGCGGGAATCGACACGGCGACCGCGTCGCCGCCGGTCCCAGGCGTGGCCGACTTTTTCCGCGGGATCATCCCCGAGAATGTGGTGTTCGCCGCATCCAACGGCGACGTGCTGCCGCTGGTCGTCTTCTCTTTGCTGTTCGCGCTGGCCGCGGCGCGGATCCCCGAAGCGGGACGGCGAGCGTTGGTCGGGCTGTTCGAGGCGGTCGGCGACGCCCTGCTGATCGTCATCGGCTGGGTGCTGTGGATCGCGCCTTTGGGCGTGTTTGCGCTGGCCTTTACGGTTGGGGCAAGCGCCGGCGGAGCGGCGTTCGCGGCGCTGGCCCATTACATCATCCTGATCTCGGTCATTGGCGTGCTGGTGACCCTTGCCGGCTATCCGCTGGCGATCCTCGCCGGCGGAGTCAGCCTGGGCGCGTTCACCAAGGCGATGATCGCGCCGCAAAGCGTGTCCATTTCAACCCGATCATCGCTGGCGTCGCTACCGGCGATGCTCGCCGCGGCGCGGGTCATGGGCATCCGCGAGCAAGTCGCCGATGTTACCTTGCCGATGTCGGTCGCCTTGTTCCGCGCGACCGGTCCGGCGATGAACGTCGCGGTCGCTTTCTACGTCGCCCACTGGCTTGGCTTTGAACCCAGCGTCAGTCAGATGATCGCCGCCACCGCTGTTGCCGCGATCATCAGCTACGGCGCCGTCAGCCTGCCCGGCGAAGTCAGCTACATCAGTTCGATCGCACCGATCGCGATGGCGCTTGGCGTGCCGATCGCGCCGCTCGCGCTGCTGGTCGCGGTCGAAATGGTGCCGGACATTTTCCGCACGCTCGGCAATGTCACGCTCGATGTCGCGGTGACCGCTGCGGTCAATCATGGCACAAGGGACAAGGCCGCCGCCTGACCCACCGTTCGTCGATACGGCAATGGCCTTGGTCGCTCCCCGGTAACGATCGCCGATAGCCGCGGCGCGCTGGTCGAACGGTACGGGATTGCTTTGCCATTGGCGCGTATCAGGATCAAGCAACGCGAGTTTCCGTCCTCGAATACCCCCTCAAGGACGAAGCGTCGCCGCGAACAAGAGGAGCGTGACGATGAAGATGCTGGTAATGTTGGCGGCGGCGATCGTCTCGCTGACGCTGGTCGTGCCCACGGTCGCCCAGGCCGGCACGGTTTCGGGTCATTGTTCAGGCCAAAGCGGTCAGTTTATGGCCCTGGCCTGACGGCCGGCGCTCGTTGAGCTTAGCGGCCGGCGATACTCCGTACCCGATCGGAATAAAGCCGGCCGACCGGCTGCTCGCCGCCGTCGGAAAGGCGCGCGATCCAGCGCCCCGACGGATTGCGGGTGAAACCGGAAATGAAGTCGCGGCGGACAATCGCCGAGCGGTGCAGGCGGACGAACAATTCGGGGTTGAGACCATCCTCGAGCGCGGTCATCGAATGATGGATCAGCCAGCTGCGGCGACCAACGTGCAGCCGCATATAGTCGCGCTCGGCGGAAACGCGGTCGACATCGCGCGAGGCGATGCGGACCAGGCCGGTCAGGTCCGAAGCCCAGAATTCGTCAAGCCATTGCGAGGTTCTTGACGGCGCTCGTCCGGGCTCGTCGCGGCGCTGTTTGACGTAGGCGCGGGCGCGATCGAGCGCGCGCTCAAGCCGCGCCGGATCGACCGGCTTCATCAGATAATCGACCGCGGCAACCTCGAAAGCGGCGACCGCGAACTGGTCGAACGCGGTCACGAACACCACTGCCGGCGAACTTGTCGGAGTGGCGATCGCGCGCGCGACTTCGATGCCGTCGAGGCCGGGCATGGCGATGTCGAGCAGCAGCACGTCCGGCGTCAGGGCCTCGGCCATGCGGACCGCGCTATCGCCGTCGCTGGCGGTGCCGACCAGATCGATGCCGGCACAGCGCGCGAGCAGCAATTGCAGCCGTTCCGCTGCAAGCGGTTCGTCGTCCGCAATCAGGACCTTTAGGTCGACAATGTCATCCATCGGTCCGATCCAGCGGCAGCGTCATAACGACACGATAGCCGCCATCATCGATCGGGCCAAACTCGCATTGCGCGGCGCTTCCAAAGCGCGCCCGCAGCCGCTCGCAGACATTGCCGAGACCGACGCCGGTGCCCTCGAAGCCATTGTCATCGCGGCGCGCCCGTTTGGAAACCTTGCCGCTGTTGGTGACCTCGAGCGTGATGCGCCCGGGCCCGGCCTCGCGCGCGCTAATCCGAAGCACCACTTTCTCGCGCGTCGACGAGACGCCATATTTGATCGCATTCTCGACCACCGGCTGGAGGATCAGCGCCGGCAGCCGCGCCGTCTCGAGGTTGGCCGGGACATCGATCTCGACTTTGAGCCGCTTGGGGAACCGCACCCGTTCGATGTCGAGGTAGAGGCTCTGCAGCGCGATCTCTTCGGCCAGCGTGACGTCCGCCGACGGGTCGAGCGACAGGCTCGAGCGGAAGAAGGTCGACAGCTTGAGGATCATCGATTCGGCTTCTTCGGGACGGCCGGACATGACCAGCGACGACAGCGAGTTCAGCGTATTGAACAGAAAGTGCGGATTGACCTGATAGCGCAACGCGCGGACCTGCGCGGCGCGCGCCGCGCTTTCCGCTTCGGCGGCGCGACGGCGAGCGCCGAGCGCTTCGGCTTGAGCCAGCGTCGCCAAATAAAAGGCGCTCCATGCGGCGAAGAAGAACAGCCACACGACGGCGGTGTCGGCGGCATAGCGAAAGCGCTTGTTGGCATCGAGCTCGCTAATCGGCGGCAGCGTCAGCACCAGGGGATCGGTCGCCGCGCGCTCGATGCGGATGGTGTGGCCCTGCTCGATGAGCACGAAGCCCTCGCGCGCCTGGTATCGAAACGACTCCTTGCTGTCGCGCATCTGGTCTTCCATCGCGACCAGCAATCCGCCCATTGCCCAGGCCGCGACGAACGAGGCGATTCCGGCGACAATCGCCTTGCGCCCGATGGTCGAGCCGCGGCCGAAGTTGGCGATGGCCACATAAACCAGCCCGGTGATCACCATGCCGATGGCGATGACCAACAGCTTGTTGCGCAGGACCGTGCCCGGGTCGGTCCCGAGTAAAGCGCGGGCGACGACCGTCAATGCATAGACGAACCAGAAGCCGAGGATCGATTTGAGCGCCAGCCGCCAATCGGCGTAGCGGCCGGTGCGATCGGAACGGAAGGCGGTCATTTCTGAATGGTTGTTCATCTCACTCTATCTGGCCACGGCGGGTCTCGAAAGCAATTGCCGCCGAGGCGTTTGGCAGAAGCGAAGGGCGTCTCCGTCGAAAGCCCGGCCATTTCGGGCCGGAACGGGCTTGCCGCGCACTCGTTGAATTGGGCGAAGGAGCAACCAGAATGAGCACCGAGGACAGAAAGGACGTGCCGCCGCAGGTCCACATACGCCCGCCCGAGCGCGAGCTGGAAACCGAATTGCGCGACAATCCCCACGACCTCGACAAGAAAGCCGACGTCGGCAGCGATGAGTCGATGGACGCCTCCGATCCGCCCGCCGCGGCCCAGCCGGGGCAGAGCGATGATCCCGTGCCGTCTTCCACTTTTCCCGAATAGGTTGCGCATCCGTAACAAAAATCACAGCGTTGCAAATAATCAACAGTCGCCAAGCGAAGCGACGCGTGGTGAGATTTTCGTGTTGCGACAAGGACTCAGCTCTGATTCAAGATGAACCCAGGGTGGGACCTTGGTTAATCAAGTTGCAACTAAGACAGCCGCATGATCCCGCCCAGGCAAAAGGAGTCGGGTTCATGATTACGCGGACGAGCCAGCCAGCCAGCGGGGCAATGCTGATCTCCGAGATGAAGGAGTTCGCAGGCTTCACCAAGGCGACCCAGCGCTACATCCGCCGTTCGCTCGATGTTGCCTACGGCCGCCGCGACCCGATCGAATGCTGGGCTCGTGACGAGGGCGAGGCGGCCTCGATCCGCGCCCAGGGCCGGCTCTATAAGCAACTCGACCATATGCGCCTCCAGGTTCCCGACGACAGCGGCCTCGACATGATCGAGCCGTTCATCGGCATGCTGATCAC
This sequence comes from Sphingomicrobium sp., assembly GCA_039915275.1. Classification (GTDB taxonomy): domain Bacteria; phylum Pseudomonadota; class Alphaproteobacteria; order Sphingomonadales; family Sphingomonadaceae; genus Sphingomicrobium. The sequence goes on along the minus strand of JBDSNQ010000042.1, from coordinate 2,918 downwards.
GGTGTCAGCCTTCGATCTCGGCCAGGACCGGCTGCCGCATTTTGCTTCTTACCGGTTTCTTTATGAGCGGTTGATCGGCGCTTCGGCGCGGCCGTGGCTGCCCTCGGCCTTCTGCTCGGCCGCGGCGCTCCCGCACCTTCACCCCGACCGTCGGCGGATCCTGCTGCAATCGATCAGCGAGAGCGCGGCGACCGCGCCCGGCTGGTCCAACCGCGAGCCTGTTTTCTGGCCCGAGTGGGTCGAAAAGGTCGACGTCACGCTGGCTGCTTAGGCTGCGGGCTTCACCGACGGGAAGATCTTCGCCAGCTGCATGAGGCTATCCTCGGTGCTTTTGTGATGGACGAAAACGACGCCCTCGCGCTCATAAGCGGCGCGGTGGTTTTCGCGGTCGTCGACCAGCACATCACCGTCGCTCATGTGCAAATGCTTGTCGCGCGCCAAGCAGGTGATGATCGGTACGCCGGGGAAGTGTGTCGCCGCCCAGGCGACTTTTTGCGGTGCCGCCCATTTGCCGACCGGCAGGCCGGTGAGGATCGTCGGCTTGAGATGCGCGACTGCATCGGACAGTCGCCGTGCATCGGGCATTTCCGGAAGCGTCCCGTAGAAATTCGGCGCCGTTGCGATGCGGCGCCAGAACTCGCTCCGGCCATGGCGAGCCTCGAACGCGGCGGGAGTCATGCCCAGCAGCGTCTGGGCACCCGCATCGAAGTCGGCCAGCACGCCGTCCAAATCGAGAAACAGTCGCGGCATGCCCGAGTCAGCCGCGCTGGGCGAGCTGCTCGACCAGCTCGGCCGCGAATTCGCTCAGGCTGTCATCGCGCGCGCCCATGATCAGGATGCGGTCGCCGTCGCCGGCCTCTTCGACCAACGCGTCGCCGATTGCCGCGCGCTCGGGGATGTGGGCGGCGTGCCGGTCTTCGGCGCGGATCGCTTCGGCCAGCCAGTCAGACCCACGCGTGCGATCGACCGTGCCGCCATAATAAGCGGGGTCGGGGAGATAGAGGCGGTCATCGGGCGCCATGCCGCGCACGAAACTGCGGGCCAGCTCCTCGCCCAACTTGGCCAACGGGCCATAGCCGTGGGGCTGGAACATGATCAGCAAGCGGCCGGCTTGCGCGAGGAGGGTGGCCAGGGTCGCGTCGATCTTGTCGGGATTGTGGGCGAAATCGTCGATCACGGTGACGCCGGCGCTGGTGCCGACCGTCTCCAGCCGCCGCCGCAGCCCTTCGAAGCGGGCCAGCGCCGCCGCCGCCTCGGCCAGCGGCACGCCGAGCGCTTTGGTCACGGCCAGCGCCGCCAGCGCATTCGACGCATTGTGGCGCCCGGGGACCATCAGCCGGACATCGTGGCGCTCGCCCTCGGCTTCGACGGCGAAGCTGAGGCCGTCGGGCAGCAGTTCAAGCTGCTTGCCCATCAGGTCGGCTCCCGGGCTGTCGAATCCGTAGCCGATGCGACTGCCGCTCGGGATAATGTCCGCGAGTGCGCGAGTTTCGGGGTCGTCGAGGTTCACCACGGCCTTGCGCGCGCGCAACAAAAAGGCGGCGAACAGGCTGCGCAATTCGGCCATTTCCTTATGGTCGAGGCTGATGTTGGTCAGCACCGCCACCTCGGGGCTGTAGAGCTCGATCGACCCGTCGCTCTCATCGACCTCGCTGATGAACAGCTCGGGGTCACCGACCAGGGCGCTGGCGAACGGCGCGGACGGTGTCACGAAATTCTTCATCACCGCCCCGTTCATCACCGTCGGCTGGCGGTGGCAGGCATGGAGGATCCACCCGATAATGCCGGTCACGGTCGACTTGCCGCTGGTGCCGCCGACGGCGACGCTGCGAGTGGCGGCGTTGAGCAATTGGGCGAGGAATTGCGGGCGGGTGATGTGGGTCAGGCCAAGCTCGCGGGCGCGGACGACGTCGGGCACTGTGTCCTCGACCGCTCCAGAGGTGACCAGCGTCATCCCCGACTGAACACCCGAGCCGTCCTGCGGGAACAACGCGATGCCGAGCGAGCGCAAATAAGCGAATTTGGGCGCGAGGCGGCCCGCGTCGAGCGAGCGGTCGGAACCGGCAACCCGCCCGCCCGAGGCGCGGACGATGCAGGCCAGGGGCAGCATGCCGCTGCCGCCGATGCCGCAAAAGAAAGTGGAATCATTCATTCACGGTGCCCTATTGGACGGCGCAGGACATGACAAACGGGGCAAACATGAAAATCGCGGTGGTGGCGCCGAGCTGTAGCTTGAAGCCCGAGGCGGCCGAGGCGGTTACCGGGCTCGCCGCCCGCCGCGGCGATTGCGAACTCGCTATCCATCCCCAATGTTTCCTGTCGGACGGGCATTTCGCGGGGAGCGATGCCGAGCGGCTGGCCGCGCTGCGCGAGGTCATGGCCGATCCGTCAGTCGATGCGGTTTGGTTCGCCCGCGGGGGATATGGGTCGAACCGGATCGCCGAGGCGGTGCTAACCGATCTCCCTGTGGCGGCGCGAGGTAAAACGTACATAGGATACAGCGACTCGGGCTTCCTGCTCGCCGGACTGCACAAGGCCGGACTCGACGCCGCCTGGGGGCCGATGCCGCAGGACGTGTTGCGCGACGGCGGCGAGGCGGCGATGACGCGGGCGCTCGCTTGGCTGGTGCGGCGCGATCCGTCGGCGCTCGAGCCGAACCTGCAGTCGCCGGCCTTCGCATTCAACCTGACGGTGCTTTCGTGCCTGCTGGGGACGCCGCTCGAGCCCGACCTTCGCGGCGCCGATTTGTTGATCGAGGAGGTCAGCGAGCATCATTATCGGTTCGACCGGTTGATGTTCCATGTCACCGCCAGCGCCAACGTCCGGAGCGCCGCCCGGATCAGACTCGGACGGGTCGCCGACGTGCCCGCCAACGACCCCGAATTCGGCCATGACGAGGGGGCAATTGTCGAGGATTG
>JBDSNQ010000176.1:0-4173 GCA_039915275.1 Sphingomicrobium sp. | reverse complement strand
TACCGCTGCCATACGATCATGAATTGCGCCAATTCCTGCCCCAAGGGCCTGAACCCGGCCAAAGCGATCGCCGAGACCAAGAAACTCATCGCGGAGCGGGTTGCCTAGTGGCCCTGCCTTCCGGAGTAAGTGAAGATCCCGATCACCCCGGCTGGTACAGTTGGGGCGATTTTCCGCGCGGGAGCTTCGCCGCAGCCACCGGCAAATTGCTGTTCAAGCCCGACGGCGAGGGCCGCGCGCGGTGCCGCATGATGCCGACCGAGGCGATGCTCAACCATGGCGGCTCGATCCACGGCGGTGCGGTGATGAGCTTCATCGACATGGCGCTGTTCGCCGGCGGCCGCTGCGCCGGCATGACGGAGGGCCATTATGTGACGCTCGACTGCTCGGTCCAGTTCATCGGCCGCGGCCGCGCCGGCATTTCGCTCGAAGCCGTGGTCAATTTGGTCAAACAGACGCCCGGCGGCCACGTCTTCTTCATCGGCACCTGCGAGCAGGACGACGAGCCGACCCACAGCTTCTCCGGCACCTTGAAGCGCGTCCGTACCCCCAACCGCCCGGCATGATTGGCCCAGTCGGTCCGGCCTATGCCGCGTTGGTCGCGGCGGGCGAGCTCAAGCCCGATCCGGCCCAGGCCCGCGCGGTCGCCGCGCTCGACCGCCTCGCGGCCTCGCTCGGCAAGCGTGAGGGTTTGCTCGACCGGCTCTTCGCCAGACCAAGTCGAGTCTGCGATGGCGTCTATTTGTGGGGCGGGGTCGGGCGCGGCAAGTCGATGCTGATAGACCTCGCGTTCGAGCACATCGACGTATCGCCCAAACGCCGCGTCCACTTCCACGCGTTCATGCTCGAAACCCACCAGCGGCTGCACCAAGCGCGGGCGAACGAGGAAGGCGACCCGATCGATCAAGTCGCGGACCGCATTGCCGACGAGGCCCGGTTGTTCGCGTTCGACGAGATGATCGTCAACAATCCGGCCGACGCGATGATCCTATCGCGCTTGTTCGAGAAATTGCTGGTGGCCGGGGTCAAGGTCGTCACCACCTCCAACCGCCCGCCGATCGACCTCTACAAGGACGGCCTCAACCGCGAGCTGTTCCTGCCGTTCATCGACTTGATCGGCAGCCGCATGGAGGTCATCGCGGTTGACGGGCCGACCGACTATCGGCTCGACCGCCTGACCGGGGTCGAAGTGTGGCACGTCCCTAACGGCCCCGAAGCGACTCAGGCGTTGAGCACAGCGTTTTTCAAGCTCACCGACTACGCCGTCGAGGACCGCGCCAAGGTGCCGTCGGAAGAACTTGACGTCGGCGGCGGACGCGCGCTGCATGTGCCCAAAAGCCTCAAGGGCGTCGCCGTCTTCTCATTCAAGCGATTGTGCGGGGAAGCGCGCGGCGCCGCCGATTTTCTTGCCATCGCCCACCGCTTCCACACCGTGATTCTCGTCGGCATTCCCGTCATGACCCGCGCCATGCGCAACGAAGCCTCGCGCTTCGCGACCCTGATCGACTCACTCTACGAGCATCGCGTGAAATTGCTCGCCGCCGCCGATGCCGAGCCCGCCGGCCTCTATCCCGCAGGCGACGGCAGCTTCGAGTTCGCCCGCACCGTCAGCCGGCTCGGGGAAATGCAGAGCGCCGACTATCTTGCCGCAGGGCACGGCCTCGATCAGAACCGATAGGAAAGCGTCGCTCCGCCGCCGTGCGCATCGCCCCACGGCAGCCATTGCACCCGGTCGTCGCGCCGCTTGGTGATCAGCCAGCCCGCCGCCTCGCCGATGGCCGCACCAACGACGACATCGTGGACGAAATGCTTGTTGGCCTCGACCCGCGCGACCGCGACGAACAGAGCGACCGCGTGCGCCGGCAGGCCGGCCTTCCAGCCGTAGCGCTTCTCGAGGCTGGCAGCAGCGGCGAAGCTGGTCGAGGTGTGGCCCGACGGGAAACTCTTGTCATTGCTGTGATCGGGACGCTCTTCGGGGAACGCCCGTTTGAGCCCCTCGGTCACCGCAAATGTGCCACCAATCGCCAATGCGGCCTGGCCGCTGCCGTCCCAATCACCCTGGACCGCGGGCGCGCCCAGAGCGGCGATGATCAACCCGTCGCGGACGATGTCACTTGCCTGGGCCGAGCTGTGCGGCGAGGCGATCGCGAGTGTGGAGACCAGCAAGCTTGCTGCGAACAGGCCGCAAAACGTCGCTTTTCTTCGAACGGCCATGGTTGACGCCCTCGCGGTTTGGCTTAGCCTCTTGGCACGCCCGAAGGAACCAAAAGATGCGCAATGCCGCCCGACTCCTTTCACTAAGCCATGGGGCAGCCCTGCTTCTGGCGCTATTGCCCGCGACGGCATGGTCAGCACCCTTGCCCAATCCCCTGACCCAGCCGACCAAGCTCGATCCGGCCTGGCAGGCCAAAACCCGCGACCTGTTCAAGCAAGCGATCGAGATTCCGTCGGTGCATAACCGCGGCGAGACCCAGCGCATGGCGAAACTGCTCGCCGACCAATTCCGCGCCGCCGGCATTCCCGAGGCCGACATTCGCGTCATGCCATATGAGGCGCTGCCGGGGGACAAGACCGTCGATTTGATCGTCCGCTGGCGTTCTCCGAAAGCGACCAAAAAGCCGATGCTGGTCCTTGGCCACATGGATGTCGTCGAGGCCAAGCGCGCGGATTGGAAATACGACCCGTTCGTGTTCCGCGAGGAGGGCGGCTATTTCTATGGTCGCGGCACCAGCGACATGAAGAACGGCGACGTCGCGACCACCATGGCCGCGGTCAAGCTGATGTCTCAGGGATTCAAACCGACCCGCGACATCATCTTCTTCTACAGCGGCGACGAAGAAACACGAGGCGTCGGCGCGACGCTCGGATCGACCGAATGGCGCAACCTCACCGACGCCGAATTCGGCCTCAACGCCGATGGCGGCTGCGGCTCCTACGACCGCGACTTCAAGCCGCTTGGGTGCGGGATTTCGACCGCCGAGAAGACGTTCCAGACCTATTTCTTCACCTCGCACAATCCCGGCGGCCACAGCTCTCGGCCCCGCCCCGACAATGCGATCTACGAACTCGCTGATGCACTGAAGGCATTGCAGGCGCACCGCTTCACCCCGATGCTCAACGACACCAGCCGAGGTTATTTCCAGGAGCGCGCGAAGCAGGAGGGCGACAGCGCTCTTGGCCAGCAAATCCGCCGCTGGCTCGCCGATCCCAACGATGGGGCCGCGGCCGACGCGATCGAGGCCAACCCGCTCGAGGTCGGCCTGACCCGGACTCGCTGTGTCGCCACCATGGTAGAGGGCGGTCATGCCGACAATGCGCTGCCGCAATCGGCCAAGGCGACGGTCAATTGCCGCATCATGCCGGGCGTCGACCCCAAAACCGTGCAGGCCGAACTTCAGCAGCTCGCCGGGCCCAAAATCGCGGTCACCCCCGATCCAAACTATCTCGGCCGATCGACGCCGGTCTCACCGCTTCGCCCCGATGTACTCAAGGCGGTGACCGCGTCGATCCAGCGCTTCCACGGACCAAACATGCACGTCTATCCGGTCATGTCGACCGGTGCGAGCGACGGCAGCTTCTTCCGCGCCGCCGGCATCCCGGTTTACGACGTCGACGGCAGCTGGGGCATTTCGCCCGACGACGAGCGCGCCCATGGCCTCGATGAGCGCGTCCCGGTCCGCGCGATGTACGACGACGTGCTGCACTGGGAGATGCTGCTGCGCGATCTCGCAGGGAAATAGTCGACACTTGACCGGCGCGACCTGAAGCGTAGCGTCGCGACCGATCATTGGGGGAAAATACCATGCGCCGAATCGCCGTTATCCTGCTTGCCTGCCTGCCCGCCGCCGCGCTCGCCGCGCCGCCCAAGCCCGCGTTAACGCCGGCGCAACGCGCTGCGACCCACACCATGTTCGAGCATGTCATCAACACGCCGACCGTGATCGGTCGACACAACGTGCCGGGCATGGCGAAATATGTCGCCGACCAGTTCACCGCCGCCGGCTTTCCCGCCGCGGATGTCCACGTCCTCCCTTATCACACCGGCAGCGCCACCACCGGCGATGACGACACCGCCGCGGTGATCGTCCGCTGGCGCGCCGCCGGCACCCCCAAGGCGAAGCCGATCATGCTGATGGGCCACATGGACGTGGTCGAGGCCAAGCGCGAGGATTC
>JBDSNQ010000224.1:0-9945 GCA_039915275.1 Sphingomicrobium sp. | reverse complement strand
TATCCATATTCGCTCGATCGCAAGGACGCGAAAATCGCCGGTGTTTGCTCGACGCTCGGCGCCAAATGGGGGATCGACCCGACCTTCATCCGCATCGCCTGGGTGGCAATACCTTTGCTGACCCCGGTCGATTTCACCACCGCGCTGATCGCCTATGCGATCGCCGGCATCTACCTCGCGATCCAGAAGAAGCGGTCGGTCAGCGGCGAGACCCGGCTGAGCGATTTCGACCGCATGGATCAGGTCGTGCAACGCAAGCCGACCGTCCACGCCATGCGCACCGAACTCGACGAAACCGATCGGCGGCTGATGGCCATCGACGATCATCTGGCCACCCCCAACCATGAGCTGGCGCGCGAAATCGACGCGCTGCGGGAGGGGAAGTGATGAACGCTCTGTCTATGGGTCTGTTGAGCGCGAGCATCCTGATGGCGCTCGGCCTCGCCAGCCTGGCGGCGCTCAAGGGCTGGCAAGGCTGGCTCGAATTGAAGCGCTTCGAACTGACTCACGGGATTGCCGAACAGGCGCTGCCGCCGGCAACCGGGCGGATCGAAATCGCCGACCTGCGCGAACGCGTCCGCAAATTGGAAGCCATCGCCGCCGGCATCGATATCTAACCGATCGTCGCTCGCGCTCCCCAGGCGAGCGGCCGCGCGGTCCGGGACTGCCCCCCGTCCCGGACCGCCGCTTTTTTAAAAATTACAAAGCCAGCCGCGCGCTCAGCCTTATGTCTCGTCCAGCCAGCGGGGCGTAATCCTTGAGCAGGCTCGAATGCCGCCGCGCCACCACGTCGAACAGATTATTGCCCTGAAGCGACAGGGTCAGCGCCGGATTGGCGGCCAGCGGGTGCCAATCGAGCGAAGCGTTGACCAGCGTGTAACCGGGCGTCCTCGTTTCGAGCGGGGCGGTGCGGTTCTGGGCAAAGGCGCGCTCGAACTCGAGCCGGCCGTCGATCGACCCCCTCGCCCCCGTCAGCGCGCCGAGCAGGCGGAATGGCGGGATCTGCGGCGCGGGTCCGAAACCCTTGATCGTCGCGCGCACCGCATCGGCGCCAAATTCGCTGCCCCAGTCGATCCCGAAAGCATGGCCCAGCTTGGCGTCGCCCGACAGCTCGAAGCCATAATATTTGGCCTTGCCCTGGCGGAATTCGAGCACCGGAAGACCGTCCTCGACGTCTCCCGTCCGCGACTGGAAGATGAAATTCGAAAAGCGGCTGGTGAACGCGTTGGCGGTCAAATGCACCGGGCCGATCGCATGGTGCAGGCTGGCCTCGATCGACAGGCTTTGCTCGGGGTCGAGGTCCGGGTTGCCGACTTCGAATGCCTGGCTGCCGCCGTGCGGACCGTTGGCGAACAATTCATCGATCGCCGGGGCGCGCGCGCTCGATGAAACCGAAAGGCCGGCGCGCCACCCGGGGGACAGCTCGTAGCTTCCGCCGAGCGAGCCCGACACGGTCATGAATTTGCGGCTCGCCGCGGCGGTCTCGATCTGGTCGTCGGCCTTGGCTGCGAGCCGGCTGAATTCGACCCGGCCACCGGCCTCCAGCCGCAACGGTCCGCTGACCAAGGTCTGCAAAGTGAACAGGCCACTCTGCTTTTGGCGGCTGTCGGGCAGGAATTTCTCGTTGCCGCGAATGCGGGCGTCGCGATCCAGATATTGCACGCCGCTGGTGCCGCCCCAGCCGGACCGCACAGTCTGGACCAGCTCTGCTCGTCCTTCGCCGCCATTGCTGAAGAAACTCGACGCGATGTCACCCGAAGGTGTGAGTTCGTCGTGATGATATTTTGAAAGGCCACCGCGGACCCGTATTTGGCTGAAGACGCCGTTCAGGGGCACTTCCGCCCGGACGTCGCCGCGCGTCTGGTCGACGTCGAGAGTCGGCTCTTCGGGCTGAACCTCGGGGTCGAGCGAGAAGCGGATCGGCACGCCGTAGCGGGCGGTATGGCGACTGATCGAAATGCCGACATTCAGCTTACCGTCGACATAGGCAATGCCGCCGGCAATATCCGCGGCTCGGCCCGCCGTATTGGGCAGTTTCCCCTTGAGATCGGCGAGCGCGCGGATGGCGGGATCGGAGCTGGCCAGCGCCGCCGCGCGAAGATCGTCCGACAGCAGGTGACCGCCGGTGCGAAGGTCGTCGGTCTTGGAATAGCTGCCATCGCCGTGAACCACGAAGTGACCGCCGACCGGCACGTCGACAGACAGATTGCCCGAACGCTCGTTGGCCGCGCTGCCATAATTGAGCAGCGCATCGACGCCGACCAGGCCGTCGGGCATTTTTCGCGGGATGCGCGCGTCGATGACGTTGACGACGCCGCCGATCGCGGAAGATCCGAATAGCAATGCCGAAGGGCCGCGCAGCACTTCGATCCGCTCGGCGGTCAAGGGATTGATGGTGATCGCGTGATCGGGGCCGGACGAGCCAAGGTCGAGGCTGCCGATGCCGTCGGTAAGGACGCGAATGCGGTCGCCGGACAGGCCGCGCAGAACCGGCGAAGAGGCGGTCGGGCCGAAGCTGGTCGACGACAAGCCCGGTTGCCGCGATAGGGTCTCGCCGATGCTTGGCCGAACCTGGCGGGTGAGGTCCGCCTGGTCCAGCACCGAAATGCCGCCGAGCACGTCACCGGCGTTGCGGCGGATGCCCGTCACGACGATTTCCGCATCGTGATCGGCGTGCGCCGCCTCGGCGGTCGGGGCCGGCGCCGCGGCCGAACCCGCAACTGCGCCGCTCTCCGCACGGGCCGGATTGGCGGGCAGCAGAATGGCAAGCGCGATGAGCGGATAGATCGGCTGAGGCATGAAGTGCGAAATCCTGGATGGGGGAGCACGTCCCGATAGGCTGCATGATATATTATCGCAAGTTTGGTTGCGACCAACGGGCCGGTCTGTTCGTCAAGCTGCATTTGTGTTGCTTGAAGCCTGCCGGTAGGCCGCGCCGATGAGCGCTGGCCACTTGCACCACACGCAAGTCCGACCGACTACGGCCGCGCCTTCGCAGTCACTCGGTTGCTAGGGGCAGGAATGGGTGGAAAGCGGACTTTAGCCGCTGCGGGGAAATTGTACGGTGAAGCACGCTCCGCTTCCATCCGCACGCTGGCCAGCGTCCAGCGTGCCTTGGAGTTGTTTAGCAAGAGTGGTGATCACTCGCATGCCTAGGCCTGCGGTCGCTGCGTGCGGATCAAAGTCGTCAGCCAGACCAGGTCCTTCGTCGCAGACGATGAGCCGATTAAGATCAGGAGAGGCGCGGAACGTTACATCGATCTTACCAGCGCCATGCTTTGCGGCGTTTGTCACAAGCTCGTTTGCAATCAATCCGATTGGCTGGATTGAGGTCGCCGGAACCATCGCCTCGTCCCCCTTCACGACGATTTCCCGATCCAGAATAGCAGCGAGGTCATCACACAGGCGCAGCAGGAACGCGATGCACGATACTTCGTTCGCAGCATCTGCATAAAAGTGACGATGAACCTGCGCTACGGCTGCAACGCGATTGGCGGCTAGTTCGAGGTGAACGGCGGCCTCGCCAACATTGGGTGACCGGCTTTGCATCGCAAGTAAGCCCGAAACGAACTGAAGACTATTCATCACTCGATGATCAATCTCCTTTGCCATTAGGTTCGCCTTGCTCACCGCGTTCCGAGACGAGAGCCCAAGCTCAAGCTGGTCCATCACGATTGAGGCTAGGTCTTTTAGGTCCTCGATCTGCTCATTGTCGATTGGTCGCGGCTTCTTGTCGATCACGCACAGAGTGCCAAGATTGTGACCGTCGCTGGTGGTGAGCGGAACTGCCGCATAGAAGCGAAGACCAAAGTCTCCTGCAACCAGTGGGTTTGCCAAGGAACGAGGGTCACTCCGCGCGTCTTCGACCAGATAGGGTGTGTCGCCCAGAATGGCCGATGCACATAGCCCGGGTTCACGGTCGATTTGCTCCACGGGCAAGCCGTGATGCGACTTGAACCAGATCCGGTCCTCATCGACAATGCTGACGATTGCAATCGGAACCCCGAACCGACGTGCGGCAAGCGCCGTGATGCGATCGAACGCACCATCGGGCGGACTGTCGAGAATATCGTAGCGCCGAACTGCCGCCAGCCGCGCATCTTCGTTTGGAGGCAATTTGTCGGCGACTGTCATGGAAATGAAACCTCAATACTCGGACGGTCGAAGCGAACTCCATTATTCTGAACCAGCCTCAATGGCATGTCTAACCAAAGCGAAACTTGAACGACTCAGAGCGCGCTGCTTACGTTCGCATCTAAGGCCGTACTAACGAGGTTTCAAAGGGTCGAAGGCGGACGTCAGAGCGAATCCTGGAGTGGCCGGAAATATCGCGGCATTAGGGACGGCGCATAGATTATCCCAAGGACGGTCTATGACGAACGGGCTAATCTCTTCGGCCAGTCGCATTTGTGTTGCGGCACACCTGCCACTAGGCCCGCGCCGATGAGCGCAGGCCATTCCCACCACCACGCAGGCGCGACCGATTTCGGCCGCGCCTTCGCCATCGGGATCGCGCTCAACCTGGCTTTCGTCGTCGCCGAAACGATCTTCGGATTTCTTGCCGGCTCGATGGCGCTGGTCGCCGATGCCGGGCATAATTTGGCGGATGTGCTCGGCCTGATGGTTGCGTGGGGCGGCACCATGATGGCCCGCACTCAAGCGTCGCCGCGCTTCACTTATGGTCTCAAAAAAGCGTCGATTTTGGCGGCGCTGGTCAACGCTCTGTTCCTGCTGGTCGCCATTGGCGCGATCGTCGCCGAGGCGGTGCGGCGCCTGTTCCATCCCTCGCCGACCGCCGGCGGCACGGTGATGGTCGTTGCCGCGATCGGCATTGTCGTCAACGGCCTGACCGCCTGGCTGTTTGCGCGCGGCGGATCGCACGATATCAACATCCGTGGGGCGTTCCTCCACATGGCGGCCGACGCCGGCGTTTCGGCGGCTGTCGTGGTCGCTGGCTTTGTGATTCTCAAGACCGGCCAGTTATGGGTCGACCCGGCGATGAGCCTCGCCGTCGCGGTGGTGATCTTCTGGAGCAGCATTGGGCTGCTCAAGGAGTCAGCGTGGATGTCGCTGGCCGGCGTGCCGAGCGGGATCGACATCGATGAGGTCGAAGCCGCGCTGGAGCAGCTCGAAGGAGTCGACGGTGTGCATCATCTGCATGTCTGGCCGCTGAGCACGACCGAGACCGCGCTGACCGCGCACCTCGTCGTGCCCGAGCGGAGATCCGATGAGCTCCTCGCCCGTGCACGCCAAATGTTGCACGATCGCTTTCATATTCAGCATTGCACGATTCAAGTCGAATTGAGCGATGCCCGCCACAGCCACTGTTAGGCGCCCCGATGTATGTCACTTTTCTCGAATGCTCGCTGACCGGCGAACGCTACGACGCGGGGCAGGTTCATAACCTGTCGCGAGCGGGCAAGCCGCTGCTGGTGCGCTATGATTTGGACAAGGCGCGAGCGACGCTGACTCGTGAAGCAGTCGCGCAACGCGAGCCGACCATGTGGAAATGGCGCGAGCTGCTGCCGCTGCCCGAAGAGGTCGAGCCGGTCAGTCTCGGCGAACCTGAGACGCCGATCCTGCGGCTGGCCGGAACCGCCTCAAACCTGCTGGTCAAGGACGAAGGCCGGCTGCCGACCGGGTCGTTCAAGGCCCGCGGCCTCGCGATGGCGGTGACCATGGCCAGGCAATTCGGGATCGACCGCATGGCTCTCCCGACTAATGGCAACGCCGGCGCCGCGCTCGCCGCTTACGGTGCGCGGGCGGGGATTGAGACGGTCGTAATCTGCCCGGCTGAAACGCCTGAGATCAATGTGCGCGAGACCGCGGCCTATGGCGCCAAAGTCTATGTCGCCGACGGCCAGATCGATGAATGCGGGCGGCTGGTCGGCGAGGGCGCGGCGGCAGGGCTGTGGTTCGATTGCTCGACCCTCAAGGAGCCCTACCGCCTCGAAGGCAAGAAGGTGATGGGCTTCGAGCTGGCTCAGCAATTGGGTTGGAAGCTGCCGGACGCGATCTTCTACCCGACCGGCGGCGGCACCGGCCTCATTGGCATGTGGAAAGCGTTCGACGAGTTGGAGGCGGTCGGGCTGATCGGGCCCGAGCGGCCGCGGATGTTCGCCATCCAGGCGGCCGGCTGCGCGCCGATCGTCCGCGCATTCGATGCCGGCGAAGAGTTTGCCGAGCGTTGGGAAGGCGCGGCGACGGTTGCGACCGGGATCCGCGTGCCCAAAGCGGTTGGCGATTTCCTCATCCTGCGCGCGGTGCGGGACAGCGGTGGCGCGGCGCTGGCCGTCGACGAGTCGGCGATTATCCAGGCGGTCGAAGATGTCGCGCGCGACGATGGCATGCTGCTGTGTCCCGAGGGCGGGGCGGTCGTCGCTGGGTGGCGGCTGGCGCTGGAGCGGCGCCTGGTCGGACGCGACGAAACCGTGCTGCTGTTCAATTGCGCCAACGGCAACAAATACCCGCTGCCCGATCGCTCACGAAAATTGGCGTTGGCGACCGCGCAAGCCGCGGACCTCTAACGTAGGTCGCTAGTTCCCCAAAAAAGGTTTAGAAACAACGGTATAGTCGCCGGCAGTTCGTGGCTGGAACGGCGTCCTAATCATGCTCGTTCACCTCTTCGAATTGATGCGCCAATAGCTGGTGCCGGATGCAGGAGTCGAACCCGCGACCTTCGGTTTACAAAACCGCTGCTCTACCAACTGAGCTAATCCGGCGACCACCACGCATTTGCGTCACAGCACCCCGAACGTCCACCCCTCGCAGCGCGCAATCTCGCGCGTCAGCCCCGACGGCGAGAAGGCCGCCGGCTCGCTGTTCGCCAGCGCGCGCATCCCCGCCGCGGCCACCAGCGCGTCGGTCTGGTGGTCGTTCGGCTCGAACCGCAGCCGGGTTGGCGGGCTGCCGAGGCCGATGAGCGCCTGGTTGAGCTCGGCCCGCGTGCGCAGTTTCTTGCCGCTTAAGCCTGCGCGCCGAAGGTAGATGCGGGTGTAGATTTCGACTACCACACTGCCGTTCGCGGGCAGGGGATCCATCGGCCAGATTGCCACCTTGCCGTCGAGGCGGTGGAGCAGCCGCATCCCCGAAAAACTTGCCTTGGCGACCTGCGCGGCGCCGATCGCATCATAGGCGCTGGCGGTCTTGCGCCCGCCTTGCGCGTTCAGCGCCTGGTCGCATTGCCTGAAGTGGACGAAGTCGGCCTTTACCCCGTCGGCAATGCCGAAATAGAAGTGCTTGCGATGCGCGGTTTCGAGGAAGCTCGCGGCCCCCAAATCCTGGTCGTCGGCTAGACGGTCGACGTAGGCCCAGAATTCCCGCGCGGTCGTCGGCACGCCAGATTCACCCGGCAGATATTCCCCGCGCTCGATCAGCGGCGGAGCGAAGCTGAGGTCGAAGCCGAACAAAGTGGACTCGGCGGCGGCGCGCCTGAGCAGCCAGCCGAGCACCTCCTCGCGCGACCAGATATGGCCGGGGCGAATTAGCCTTGGCGCTGTAGTGCCGCGCGCTTCGGCGATCGCAATGCCCCGATGACGCCGTCCCTTCGCACCCGACCAGTCGATCGCGACAAACGACGCGAAGCGGCTGCTCACACCAGCGGCGGCTGCGCGTCGTCAGGTTCGGGCGGCGGCGCCTTCCTAAGCCGCGGCTGCGGAAGGCGCGCTGGCGGCACCTGTCGCTCCGCCCAATCCTCGAGGATCCGCGCGGCTGCGTCGCGCCCGCCGAGCCCGAACGCGAGCGCGGTGGCAATCGCCGCCGAGCCGAGAATGAGGCCGAAGGCCATCATCACGATCTGGTCGGCCAGCCCCATGAAGGTCAGGCCGATGGCGGTGAACAGAGCGATGATCGCATATTTGACGATCGTTTGGGCGAAGCCAGATTCGCCGGTCGAGCTTCCGACCAGCGCCGCCAGCATGCGCGCCAGGAACAGCCCGACGACGATGATCACGGTGCCGAATATCACTTTGCCGCCGAGTGCGGTGATCTGGAACAGCAAGGCGGCAACGCTGTCGCCACCGAGCTGACGCGCGGCCTCGATTGCGGCGGCGAGCAGGATTGCGGTCATGGCGATTGCGCCGACCACACGCGACGGGTTGGAGCTCGCCGGCATGATGCCGAGCGCGCGCACGCTGTCGTCGAAGCGAAGACTGGGCAGGACAGTTTCGATCAGAGTCTTGACCCAGCGGCCGATGAGGAACGCGATCGCCAGCCAGACCAAAGCGGCGAACACCCGCGGGATTGCGACCGCGATCGTCTGCAGCATCGCCACCGCCGGGTCGGCGATCGCGCTGATGCCCAGCGCCTGGAGTGCGGCAATGGCTGCGAAAACGATGATGATCGCACTGGCTGTCATGCCAATCGCTCGGGCCAGCGTGCTGCGCGCCGGAGCGGCGCCGTCGGTGGCATTGCCGGCCGAATCGACCGCCACCGGAGTGTCGCCGAGCTTGAGCCCGGCGCGGCTGGCGAGCCGTTCGAGGTTGAGCGCGCCGAGTGCCGCTTCGATAATATGGCCGACGATCCGTCCGAGAATGAGCCCGGCGAAGAAGATCAGGACCGCGCCCAGCAAATGGGGGATGAAGGCAAATACCTCGTTGGTCAGCAATGTGACGGGGGTGATCACCTGCGACAGGCCCAACGGCTGGAGCGCGGCGATCAGCCCGACCAGCCACACCAGCCAGTAAGCGAGGCGGCCGAGCTCGATCCCGACCGACTCTCCGCCGGCTTGCGGATGGCGTTTGAGCACCGGGACCTTGTCGATCCCTTTGGCCACCGCCCATTGGACCGCCTTGGCGATGAAGTGGGTGACGATCAGGATGAGGATCGCGAGCAGGACCCGCGGACCCCACAGATACAATTGGTCGCGCCAATAGGCCGCAGGTGCGTCGCTGGTGTACATCGATGGCCTCCGTATCTTAGCTGTTCTTGGCGCGCATCAGCCGCATCTCGTCCCAATATGCAATGCGTTCCGCGACTTTGGCCTCGAAGCCGCGGCTGGACGGCTCATAAAAGCGTTGGGGCTCCATCTCGTCGGGCCAGTAATCGGCGCCGGAGAAGCCTTCGTCTGCGTCATGGTCGTAGGCATATCCCTGGCCATAGCCGATGTCCTTCATCAGCTTGGTCGGAGCGTTGAGGATATGCGCCGGCGGCATTAGCGAGCCGGTCTCTTTGGCGCTGCGCCACGCGGATTTCTGCGCGACATAAGCGGCATTCGATTTGGGCGCGGTGGCGAGATAGAGGCAGGCCTGGACAATCGCCAGCTCGCCCTCGGGCGATCCGAGGAAGTCGTAGCTATCCTTGGCGGCGAGGCATTGGACCAATGCCTGGGGATCGGCGAGTCCGACGTCCTCCGATGCGAAGCGGACCAGCCGTCGCAGCACGTAGAGCGGCTCCTCGCCCGCCACCAACAAGCGCGCGAGATAGTAAAGCGCCGACTGTGGATCGGAACCGCGCAGGCTTTTGTGGAGCGCGGAGATGAGGTTGTAATGGCCCTCGCGATCCTTGTCGTAAACCGCCACCCGTCGATGCAGCAGCGCGGACAAGGCGGCCGGATCGAGCGGCGCATCGAGCGCGATGTCGAACAGCGTTTCGGCCTGGTTGAGCAGGAACCGGCCGTCGCCGTCGGCGCTAGCGATGAGCGCGGCGCGCGCCTCGTCGGTCACCGGTAACGGACGCCCGACCTCGCTCTCGGCGCGTTCGATCAACGTCTCCAGCGCCTGGTGATCGAGCCGGCGCAGGATCAGCACCTGACACCGCGACAGCAAAGCCGCATTGAGTTCGAAGCTGGGGTTCTCTGTGGTCGCGCCAACCAGCGTGATGGTGCCGTCTTCGACATAGGGTAGGAAGCCGTCCTGCTGGCCGCGATTGAAGCGGTGAATTTCGTCGACGAAGAGCAAAGTACGCTTACCCGCCTTGGCCATCTGGCGCGCCTCGGCGAACAACTTC
>JBDSNQ010000254.1:0-5674 GCA_039915275.1 Sphingomicrobium sp. | reverse complement strand
AATGTCCGCTTTCCACCCAAAGCGGACATCGCGGCTCCCCCGGATCTAGTCCGGGGCGGACCGACGCCTGGCCCCTCCCTGACGTGGGGAGGGGAGGTCGTCCGCCTTGCGCGGGCAACGCTAACGCGGCAAAGGCGCTGGCGCATGGGCTTCTGGTCTAAAATCTTTACCTGGTGGAACGGCGCGACCGTCGGCACTTCGCTGTTCTCGCGCCGCTATGGCAAGCAGGTTGGCCGCGACGAGGCCGGCAATCTCTATTTCCAGCACAAGAAGACATCGGCACGGCGCTGGGTGATCTATGCGGGCGACAATGACGGCAGCAACGTGCCCCCGGGCTGGAATGCCTGGCTCAAGGGCACGATCGACGACCTGCCCGATAAGGCGCTGCCTGCCATCCGCAAATTCCACCAGCCGCCGGCCAAGAATTTGACCGGGACGATGGCCGCGTTCCGGCCCGACGGGGCGCTCGGCAGCGGCAAGGTGCGCCCGGCCTCGACCGGGGATTACCAGCCGTGGATGCCCGACTGAGCGTGCGGGCAATATTGGCTTTGTGCGCGGTGGCGGTGCTTGGCGCCGGCGCTTGCGACCGGATCAAGCAGGCGCGTCAGCCGGCGGAGCAGACGGCGACCGCCGCCGTTGCGCGCGGCCCGGGCGCGGTGGCGGGGGTGACCCCGATGGCGCAGCGGGTCGCCGTCCTCGGCCTCCTCAACAAGCGCAACGGGATCGTCCGCGATATCACCCTGAAGCCGGGCGAGGCGGTGCGGATCAAGGACGCCATCGTCCGCTTGCAGGCGTGCGAGACGACCGCGCCGTGGGAGAGCGAAGCGCTGACCGGCGCGTTCGTCCAACTCGACGTGCTGCGCTCCGACGGGCGCTGGAGCCGGGTGTTTTCGGGCTGGCTGTACAAGGAATCGCCGTCGCTCAACGTGGTCGAGCATGCGATCTATGACGTCTGGCCCAAGAGTTGCGCGATGACATATCCGGCGGGCCCCGGGGCTCCGGCCACGCCGGTCGCATCGAGCAACCGGTCGAGCGCGGCGAAATCGGGCGCGGCGGCCCCGGCCGATGCGGGCGCGATCATCCCCGCGCCGACGCCAGATTCCGGTGTGGCGCCCGCCGAGCCGCCGCCGAGCGCGGTCGTCAACAACGCGATATAGTCGGCGCGCGGCACGCTCACCGTGCCCAATGAGGCCAAGTGGTCGGTCATGAACTGGCAGTCGAGCAAGGTGAAGCCGCCGACCTTCAAGCGCGCGACCAGCCAGGCGAGCGCGACCTTGGAGGCGTCGGTCATGGTGCTGAACATGCTCTCGCCGAAGAAGGCGCGGCCGAGCCGGACGCCGTAGAGGCCGCCGACCAGCGCGGGTCCCGCTTCGCTGCCGTGCCACACTTCGATCGAATGGGCGTGGCCGCTGGCGTGGAGCGCGAGCATGGCATGTTCGATCTCGGCATTGATCCAGGTTTCCTGGCGGTCGGCGCAGGCCCGGATGACGCCGGCGAAATCGCGGTCGCGGGTGAGCTGGAACCGTCCCGAGCGAATGACACGGCGGAGCGAACGCGAGACGTGAAATTTGTCGAGCGGCAGGATCGCCCGAGTGCGCGGCTCGACCCAGAATAGCTCGGCCGCGTCGCGGCTGTCGGCCATTGGGAAAATGCCGGCGGCATAGCATTGGAGGAGCAAGCGCGGGTCGAGGCGACTCATGGCCGAGAGCTTACAGGATTTCGCGCACCATTTCTTGCGGGCGGCAGAGGCGGACGCCGTTTTCGGTTTCGACCAAAGGGCGGTTGATGAGGATCGGGTGCGCGACCATGGCATCGAGGATGCGATCATCGCTGACGCCGGGTGCATTGAGGCCGAGCGCCTCGGCGAGGGGTTCCTTGGACCGCAGGCCGTCGCGCGGCGTCATTCCGGCGCGCGCATAGAGGAGTTTGAGCTCATCGCGGCCCGGCGGCGTCTCGAGATAATGGTTGATGGTCAGGTCAACGCCGGATTCCTGCAGAATTTCCAGCGTCTTGCGCGATGTGCCGCACGCCGGATTATGATGGATCACCGCCTTCATCGCGACCGCAATTCTAGGCGCTATTGCCGAGCGGTGGCAAGGTTGGCACGGTAGCCGGAATGAATCCGGCGACGGGATTGTCGCGAAACCGGAACGATAGCGTTCCACCGTCGTTTCCTGCGATGTGACATGTGCACGGTTGCTGGGGTAACTGGGTCCCGGAGCATGGTCCGATACAGTTCAATAATCGGGAGAAAGATAATGAAAAAAGCAATTTTGGCCGTAGTTCTGGCGAGCTCGGTTTCGCTCGGCGCCTGCGCTACCAACAGCCGGATGGCCGGTAATGCCGCTGAAGGCGCGGCCTATGGCGCAGCCGGCGGCGCGGCCGTGGGCGCGGTCGTTCCCGGCGTCAGCATCATCGAAGGCGCCGCGGTTGGCGCGGTCATCGGCGGTCTCGCCAATGCGGTGTGGGCCGATCGCAACAACGATGGTTATGTCGATGGCTATGTCCAGAACGGGCAATATTACACTGGCCAGCCGCAGGGCTATGACCCGACGCTTCGCCGCGTCGCCACTGGCGCCATCGGCGGTGCCGCTCTTGGCGCAGTCGCGGGTGCAGTGATCCCGGGCCTGAGCGTGCTTGAAGGCGCGGTCATCGGTGCCGCCGTCGGCGGTGTCGCTGGCGCGATCTGGGCCGACCGGGACAATGATGGCCGGGTCGACGGCTATGTCTACAACGGGCAATATTATGCCGGTGCGCCCGCGACCACTGCGCCTGCGCCGACTTACACGGCTCCGGTTCGCAGCGGTGAGCGCGGCTAATCCGCTGTTCCAGTGAAAAGTAAGCGTAACTTGCGCGCCGGAATCGTTCCGGCGCGCACTTTTACAAGGTTAAGTGGTGTCGCGGCGGCGTGCGTGCTGGCCGCGGCACCATTCCCTTGTTGGGCGGCGCCAGCGGCATTGGCCGCCGCGCCCGCGCCCCTCGCCGCATCCTATGATCGCGGCGCCAATGTTGCCGATTTTTACCAGGCGCGGTCGGGCCGGCCGCTGTGGCTGTCACCCCAGTCGGGCGCGGCGGCGGCGAAACTGCTCGACCTGCTCGACAGCGCCGCGATCGATGGCCTCGATCCCGGGGACTATCAGACTGTCAAAGCGGCCAAAGCGTTGCGCGATGCGAGCCGCGGCAATGCCCGCTCGATCGCGCGCGCCGAGATGATGCTGAGCCAGGCGTTCGCCAGCTATGCTCGCGACCTGCGCCGAGCTCCGAATATCGATATCGTCTACGTCGACCGCGAGCTGGTTCCGACGCCGCCGTCGCCCCGCTGGCTGCTCGAGCGCGCCGCCGCGGCACCCTCGCTCGAGGCGTTCGTCGCAAATCTGGGGTGGATGAACCCGGCCTATGGGCAGCTGCGCCGCGCCATGACCAGCGGCCAAAGCAGCCCGGCCGAGCGCGCCCAGCTGGCGATCAATCTCGAGCGGGCCCGCGCGCTGCCGGCCAACGAGCAGCGCTATGTGGTCGTCAATACCGCGGCGCAGCGCTTGTATGTGTACGACAATGGCCAGCTGATCGACTCGATGCGGGTGGTGGTCGGCAAGGCCAAATATCCGACGCCGATGATGAACGGGTTCATCCGCGCCGCGGCGCTCAATCCCTATTGGAACGTGCCGCCCGATCTCGCCGCCGAACGCATTGCGCCGAATGTGGTCAAGCAGGGCGTCGGCTATCTGAAATCGATGGGCTATGAATTGCTGTCGGATTGGGGCGACACACCGACGGTGGTCGATCCCGCCTCGGTCGATTGGCAGGCGGTCGCCAACGGCACGGTCGAAGTGCGCGTCCGCCAGCTTCCCGGGCCGCAGAACGCGCTCGGCAAGATGAAGTTCGTGTTCCCCAACGCGCAGGGCATTTTCTTGCACGACACGCCCGACCGCCAGCTGCTGACCGAGGCGTCGCGGCTGTACAGCGGCGGCTGCATTCGGCTCGAGGATGCGCCGCGGCTCGGCCGCTGGCTGTTCGGCCGCGACTTGAAGAAGACTGGCAACGCACCCGAGCAGATGGAGGCCATCCCGACGCTGGTGCCGCTGTATATTACCTATATGACCGCAGTTCCGAGCGGCTCCGGAATCGCATATTTCGACGACGTCTATGGACGCGACGCGGCACGGATTGCGGCACTCGGTGGCGGGCGAAGCGCCAGCCGTTGATCAGCCCGATCGCGCTTGATAAGGCTGGCGAGACGAGAATTGGAGAAAAAGTGAACAGTTTTCGCGACTTCGGCGCCGCCGTAGCACTGTCCGTGGTTACGGCGCTGGCCCTGGTCAGCCCGACGTCGGCCGCGGCCAAAGCGAGCCGTTCGGTCACGACGGCCCCCGACCCGGGCACGATCGTCGAATTCTATCGTGCGCGCGGCGGTGCTCCATTGTGGTTCGGCCCAGCCGCGGGCGACGCCGCCCAGCAAATGCTGCAATTGCTCGGCACGTCTTGGGCCGACAATATGAACCCCAATCGCTATCACATCCGCTCGCTCGCCAAGGTGGTCCAGGCGGCGTCGCGCGGGGATCCGGTCGCGGCGCAGCGGGCCGAAACGATGCTGAGCATTGAGTTCGCCACTTATGCGCGGGACGTGCGCCACGACCCGCACGGCATTATCTATGTCGACCCCGAGCTCAAGCCGACCCCGCCTTCGGCGCTGGCCCTGCTCAACCAGGCCGCGGCCGCTCCCTCGCTCGCCGATTTTGTCACCAAGATGAGCTGGATGAACCCGGTCTACGGGCGGCTTCGGCAGGCGATTGCCACCCGGATGTATGTGACCGAACGGCAGCGGCAGTTGCTCGCCGCCAACCTCGAGCGCGCGCGCGCGCTACCGGTCGGCAAGCAGCGCTACATCATCGTCAATCCGCCGGCGGCGCGATTGTACATGTACGAGAATGGCGAGGTCGTGGATTCGATGCGGGTGGTCGCCGGACGGCCGGACGCGATCGCCCAGACGCCGATGATGAACGCCTACATGCGCTACGTCGCGCTCAACCCTTATTGGAACTCACCGGCCGACATCACCGCCCGGAAGCTTGCGCCCACCATCCTCAAGGAGGGGCGCGCTTACTTCAAGAACAGGGGATACGAATTGTTGTCGGACTGGTCCGATCACGCGCGGGTCATCGACCCGATGTCGATTGACTGGCGCGCGGTTGCAGCCGGCCGCGTGCAAGCTCGCCTGCGGCAGAAGCCGGGTCCGGCCAATTCGATGGGCAAGATGAAATTCATGTTCCCCAATCCGCAAGGCATCTGGCTGCACGACACGCCGGAGAGAGAGAAGCTGGAGGAAGCCGCCCGCCTGCAAAGCAACGGCTGCGTGCGGCTCGAGGACGCGCCGCGGCTGGCGCGCTGGCTGTTCGGGCGGTCGCTCAAAGCGCAGGGCGCAAGGCCCGAACAGAAAGTGCCGCTGCCCAGCCCGGTGGCGGTGTACATCACCTATCTGACGGCGGTCCCGAGCGGGTCGTCGATCGTCTATTTCGACGATGTCTACGGGCTCGACCGCCGCGCTCCCCGGCTGGCGAGCCGCTAGGCAGTGTCAGAAGTCCCAAGTGGCGACATATTGCAGTTGATACGGGATGGGCTGGCCGGAAGCATTGAGCGCCGGCCGAAAATAGACGCGTTTCGTAATCAATGGACAGAG
>JBDSNQ010000180.1:0-5979 GCA_039915275.1 Sphingomicrobium sp. | reverse complement strand
TCGCGCGCGACCTCGGCATCCCGATCGATCTCGACGAAGCGGCGGCGGTGATCGCCGGCGGCCGCGAACGGCGCGTCGACATCGCCGAGATGAACGGTCGCACTTTCATCAACAATAGCGCAGTTGGCCTCTATCCGCTGATGGTCGTCGACCGCGACTTGCAGCGCAAGCGGCTCGGCCGAAGCAAGCGGCTGGCGCTGGCGGTGGCGACGGTTCGAACGCTCGCCCGTTTCGGTCACCAGCGGCTGACGCTGACGGTCAATGATCAGCAGGAGCGGATCGACACGCCGTTGCTGTTCGTCGGCAACAACCAATACCAGCTCGCGCTGCCCGCCGCGGGCAAACGCGACCGGCTCGACGACGGCAAATTATGCGTGCTGGTGCTGCGCCGGAAAAGCCGCACCGGCTTGATCGTCGCGGCTTTTCGGGCGCTGGTCGGGCGGACTCACCCCGACGATATGGTGCGGCTCGACGATGTTGAACGGCTGCGCGTCGGCAGCCGCCGGGGGCGCCTGACGGTGTCGCTCGACGGCGAAGTGCAGAGCGTCGAAGCGCCGCTCGATTACCGCATCCGCAAAGCCGCCCTCAGGGTCATCGCGCCCGACTGACACTAGGTAACGAAAAAGCCGCCCCGCTGGTTGGCGGGACGGCTTTGTTCGTCACGTTTGGCTGTTGCTTAGCCGCGAACCGGTTCCGGCGGCGGCGGCGGCGGCGGTGGCGGCGGCGCCGGGCAGGCGTCGGTCGCCAGGATCACCGATCCGTCCGGGCAGGTCTGCGTTGCCGGCGGCGGCGGTGGCGGCGGCGGCGGCTCGACCATGACCGGAGGCGGTGGCGGCGGCGCCGGCGAATTGAAGTTGTGGATCAGGCTGAACAGCACCGAATGCGATCTGTACTCGCTGTCGAGCTGAACGGTGCCATCGGCGTCATGCAAATTACCGGCGTCGAAATAGCGATACTTCAGCCCGATATCGAAATATTGCGAGGCCGGATAACGCACGCCGGCGATCGCCTGCCAGGCGAACCCGCGATCCTTGAGGTGGAAGTTGGAGGAGCCAGCCCTCAGGGAGTGGATGACCTGGGCGTAGCCGACGCCGCCCCCGGCGTAGAACTGAAAGCCCTCGTCTTGCCCGAGGTCGATCATCGCATTGGCCATCAGCGAATAGACACTCGATCGTCCGCCCGCGTCGGTCGAGCTTTGGGTATCGACATATTTGTCGTGCTCGCTGCGCTTGTACCCAAGCTCGGCTTCCATGCGGAACATGCCGAAATCATAGCCGGCGATCAAATCGCCATCGACGCCCATCTTGTGGTTGATCTGGAATGCATCGGAGCCTTCGACGAAGTCGAGATTGACGTCGGTGTCGGTGACAAACAAAGCGCCAACCTCGAGGCCGACATAAGCGGAACGGTCGCGCGCGGCGGCAGGTGTGGCCATCGCAAGCGCGGCCAGGCCAATGGTCGCAGCGCCAGCGGCCAAATATTGTGTTTTCATCACATTCCCCCTTTGGCCATGGTCCAGGCCAGAATCGCCTATTAACTCAAAGTTTAACGGAGGTCGAGCCGTTCGATGGCCGCGACTTCCCTGCGCTCTGACAGCGCATAGTCTTCGGTCACCCAAAACCCTCCCTTGCACCTCTTAAATCTGTTATGTATGCAAAATACATGAGTGCCCAGTTTATCCTAGTCAGCCGGATGCGCGATCAGGTCCGCGATCTGATCCGCGAGCGGATTATTGGTGGCGAATTCAAGAGCGCCCAGCATTTGGAAGAGGTCGCGCTGGCCGACGAACTTGGGGTCAGCCGAACCCCGCTTCGCGAAGCGCTTCTCGGCCTCGAACAGGAAGGTCTGGTCATCTCGCGCCCGCACAAGGGCTTTGTGGTTGCGCCGGCGGACCCGCAAGCAGTGAGAGAGCTCTATCCGATCCTCGGCACCCTCGAAGCGCTCACCGTCGAGACATCGCGAGAAGCGCTTCGGGCGGATGTCGCGGTGCTCAGCGATCTTAACAACCAACTCAAGGCCGCCCCGCCCGCCAAGGCCGCGGCCGCGGACCGGGCATTCCACGCAGCGCTTCGCAGTCGTTGCCCGAACCGGCGGCTCCTCGACATGCTCGCAAGTTACGAAGCCACCGCGCACCGTCTCGATGGCGCCATTCAACGCGGCATGGCCGACATCGGGGGATCGTACGACCAGCACGCCATCATCATCGACGCGATTGACGCGGGCGATTTCAGAAGTGCTGCGGAAGCTGTGCGTGAACACTGGCGGTGTGGCGAGCAGGTGGTGCTGGCCTGGCTCGATCACAATGATTCGCTCTAACCGGCTCCTCCTCAAGGCTGGCGCGATCGCACTATTGTGCACCGGCCGACCATCTCCGGCTCAGGATATTGCAAACCCGGACGCGGGATCCGAGGCCATCGCCAAGCTTGACCAGGCGGCGAGCGTCGCGGCCCTGCTCGGAGAGCTCAAAGCGGCCGCGCCATCGCGCGACGTCCTGTTCCGCTACGTCCGCCTGGTCGACCCGGTTGCGGCGCGCGCCTCGCCATTGACCAAGGTCCAGGTCCGCGACGGCAAGATCGTGGCAATTGGCCGCCGGGCCGTCGCACTGCGCAACAGCGTCGTCATCGACGGCCACGGCCAATACCTTGCGCCCGGCCTGGTCGATGCGCATTTCCACTCGCATTCGCCCGCCGCACCGCTCCTCAACCTCGCCTACGGCGTGACCAGCGTTCGCGAGATGGATGGTTTCGCCTGGATGCTCCACTGGCGCGCCGCGGCGCAGCGGCGGCGAATGCTCGCGCCTTATCCCTATGTCGCCGGCCAGATCATCAACGCCTTCGACATGGGTGGCTACGCGATCGTCCCCAAGTCGATCGCCGACGCTCGCGCCATCGTCCGCCGGCAAGCGGCCTGCGGCTTCGAATTTATCAAGGTCCACAACGTCGTCCCGCGCCCGACTTTCGACGCCATCGCGGCGGAGGCCAAGGCGGTCGGCCGGCCACTGGTCGGCCACGTCCCGCACGACATTCCCGTGCGTCATGCCGCCGCAGCCGGCATGCGCACGATGGAGCATCTCAAAGGCTGGCTCAACGACCGCAATCTCGAGCTTGGCGATCGCGACTTTCAACTGCCGGCGGATTTCTCATCGCTGTGGGTCGTGCCGACGCTCTACAGTACGCATGAGAGCCTGCGCGGAGCGGACGCCCGTGCCATTCTCAACTCAACCGAAGGCGCTTACATTCCACCGTCGACCCGCACCGACCTGGGCGCGATGGTCGATGAGGCGCCGAACCGGGTGCTGATCTCGCGCCAGGCGCAATTGCCCAAGATGCTGAACATCGTCCGCGCCTTGCACGAAGCGGGGGGCCGCTTTCTCGCCGGGACCGACGCCGACGGTGGGCCGTTCATGGTCGCGGGCTACGCTTTGACCGAGGAAATGCGGCTGATGATGACCGCGGGCCTGTCGGCGCCCGAAGTGCTGCGGTCGGCAACCTCCGAGGCGGCGAGAGCTTTCCGCCACGACGGCGAATTCGGCCAAATCAAGCCCGGAATGCGCGGCGACCTCGTGCTCCTGCCGCGCAGCCCGCTTGAGGATCCGCTCGCCTATCGCGAAAACCGCGGCGTAATGGCCAATGGGCGCTGGTTGAATCGGCCTGCGTTGGTCGCGGCGCTGGCGAAGGTTCGCCAACTGTTCGTCAGCGATGCGAATCCGGCGACGATCGATCCTGTACGGCTGGCCCGTGACGTTAAACGCCTGTCGGCCGGCGGCTATGTGTTCGACGCGGCCAGCCTGGCCAATGCCGCCACCGCGCTGCGAACGACGGCCCCTGCTCCGGCCCAACAACTAAAGGCGCTTGCTGATGCCGAGAACCGCTGCCCGTTGAGATCGTAGCGCCGCTGACTTCGCTTGTGGCGCCGACTGTTGCAGCTCGGCCAATCCTCGAAAAAAATGCTTTAATTCGCATTTACCGGCTTGCGTCTTTCGCTGGTTGAGGCACAATGGGTGGTAGCGCGGAGGGGGTTTCGCTCAACACCTAGTGTTCGAGACTGGAGTAGCTATATTCCGGTGACGAGCATTTGCGTGCCTCGATGAAGCCGGCACAGGGCCTGTGGAAATCGGGGACGGAAGTCAGAAAAGACCCCGCGAGGCGCCGAAACAGGCTAGTGTGCCGGACATGGCAGCGAGTCGAACAATGGGTGAACAAGCGGCCGCCATTTTGGTGGACAGGCCGGGTAGCGGACGAGGAAATGCGATGGATTTTTCAACCCACAGCGAAGTCAGCGGCGACGATGTAACGCCGGCTGCGGCTCCTGCGAAGAAAGAGCGCTCGAGCAAGACCGTCGATTTGCGCGCCCACGAGGTTGTCACCGACGAGACGCGCGATGCATTGCTGACCGAATTCGGCAAGGACACGCTGCGCGACCGCTATCTGCTGCCCGGCGAAACCAACCAGGATTTGTTCGCCCGGGTCGCCTCGGCCTATGCCGATGACGCCGCCCACGCCCAGCGCGTCTATGATTATATTTCCAAGCTGTGGTTCATGCCGGCGACCCCGGTCTTGTCCAACGGCGGGACCGGCCGGGGCTTGCCGATCAGCTGCTATTTGAACAGCGTCTTCGACAGCCTCGACGGCATCGTCAACACCTGGAACGAGAATGTCTGGCTGGCCTCGAAAGGCGGCGGCATCGGCACCTATTGGGGCGCGGTGCGCGGCATTGGCGAGCCGGTCGGCCTCAATGGCAAGACCAGCGGCATCATCCCGTTCGTCCGGGTGATGGACAGCCTGACTCTGGCAATCTCGCAAGGCTCGCTCAGGCGCGGTTCGGCGGCGGTCTATCTCGACATCTCGCACCCCGAGATCGAGGAATTCCTCGAGATCCGCAAACCGTCGGGCGACTTCAATCGGAAAGCGCTCAATCTCCACCACGGCGTGCTCATCACCGACGCCTTCATGGACGCCGTGCGCGACGGCGCCGAGTTCATCCTGCGTTCGCCCCGCGACGGTTCCGAGCGCGCCAAGGTCGACGCCCGCTCTTTGTTCCAGAAACTGGTCGAGACCCGCCTTGCGACCGGCGAGCCGTACATCATCTTCATCGACCAGGTGAACCGGACGATGCCCAAGCATCACCGCGACCTCGGGCTCAAGGTCTCGACCTCGAACCTGTGCTCGGAGATCACGCTGCCGACCGGTACCGATCACCTCGGCGCCGAGCGCACCGCGGTGTGCTGCCTGTCGTCGCTCAATCTCGAAACCTGGGACGAATGGAACGGCGACAAATTGTTCATCGAGGACGTCATGCGCTTCCTCGACAATGTGCTGACCGATTATATCGACCGCGCCCCCGACGAGATGGCCCGCGCCAAATATTCGGCCGAGCGCGAGCGGTCGGTCGGCTTGGGCGTGATGGGTTTCCATAGTTTCCTTCAGGCGCGCCGCATCCCGTTCGAAGGGGCGATGGCCAAGAGCTGGAACTTCAAAATCTTCAAGCACGTCCGCGCCCAGGTCGACGAAGCGTCGATGATGCTCGCTAACGAACGCGGCCCCTGCCCCGACGCCGCCGACATGGGCGTGATGGAGCGTTTCAGCTGCAAGATGGCGATCGCGCCCACGGCGAGCATCTCGATCATCTGCGGCGGCACCTCGGCGTGCATCGAGCCGATCCCGGCCAACGTCTATACCCACAAGACGCTGTCGGGCAGCTTCTCGATCAAGAACCCGCATCTGGAGAAGCTGTTCGAGGAAAAGAACATCATTGCGCTCGCCTCGGTGTGGAATTCGATCCTCGAGCAGGGCGGCAGCGTGCAGCATCTCGACTGCCTCACCGTCGAGGAAAAGGACGTGTTCAAAACCAGCTTCGAGATCGACCAGCGCTGGCTGATCGAGCTCGCCGCCGACCGCACACCGTTCATCGACCAGGCGCAGAGCCTCAACCTGTTCATCCCCGCCGACGTCGACAAATGGGATTTGATGATGCTCCACT
>JBDSNQ010000121.1:0-8112 GCA_039915275.1 Sphingomicrobium sp. | reverse complement strand
CGAGCCCAATCGCAATGCGCCCCGGCCAATTGTCGAGCCAGCGATCTTCCACTGTTCCGGCCAGCGCGATTGCCGTCAAAAGACAGACCAGCGCGACCGGAATAGCGGGGTGGCCATGAAGGATGCTGGTCAGCGTTCCATCGACCGGCCAGACCAACATCGGAATGAGCGCGAGCAATGCGACCGGGCTCACCCAGCCCGGAAGCAGCGATGTGTCACCCCGCCAACTGGCGACAATCGCTCCCAGCAGGAACTCCCATAGCCTAGGCGGCAACATGAAGAACGCCGTCTTGGGGCTGACGGTCACCACCGCCAAACAGAATAGAAACAGAGGAATGATCAGGAGTGCGAGCAACCTCGGGAACCGCGCCAGGATCCTGACCAGCAGCGGGACGATCAAATAATATTGCAGCTCCACGCCAAGCGACCACAGGTGCAGCAACGGCGCGAATTGCTTTGGCTGGAAATAGCTTTCAGCCCACCAAAACCCGATATTCGAGCCGAACACGGCGGCCACCGCCGTTTGATCCCTGAGCTGCGCGAACGCGTCGGGCAGAAGGATCACCGCGCCAACAGACAACGTAGCGGCGAGAGTCGTGAAATAGGCCGGCAACAGACGCCTCGCACGCCGGGTCCAAAAATCTACTGCGCCTTGCTCGGGCCGGTAGAGCTTTTGCATGAGGAAGCCGCTGACAACGAAGAAGATATCAACGCCCATGAAGCCGTTGGCGGCACCGCGGACGCCGAAATGATATCCCAGTACCAAGGCAACAGCGATCCCCCGCAACAACTGGATATCATTGCGATATTGCACGGAGACTCCCGCTCAGGCGTAGGTCATTCAGTCAGGCGCTTGTCCTCTGGAGCATAATGATCGACAAGTCTTCTGTCGTCCAATCGGCCCAAATAAATGTCCGAACGGGGCGCTCGCGCACGACGCGGAGGTCAAATATCCGGACGGCTTTCTAGGACGCGATTTTCTGGTCGATATACCAGGGGCGCATCATGGTGACCTTGTTGCCGCGGCTCTTGTTGGGCGCGAGGCGGCTCATGTTGAATCCGTCGCTGAATTGCACTCCGAACTTGCCCGCTTGTGCCCAGCGGACGGTCCCGAGGACCGGGCCGGCACCGACGATGTCGATGGTCAGCACCGCGCCCGGCGTGACCGATTTTGAACATTCCACAAGCGCGCCCATGGCCGAGATATTGCGCAGGCGGATTTCGATCACCTCACCATCGATTTCGGCGATGGCCCGGCGCATCAGGCGCTGCCGGGGTTCGCGGATGCACTGGTAGCCGTCGGCTTCGACAATTGCCCCATTGGCAAGTTTGCGTGCCTCCTCGGACGGAAGGGGACGGCCAAAAATATAGCCCTGGACCTGGCTCACTCCAAGCTCCCGGATCAAGTGCAGATCGTCGTGGGTCTCGACCCCCTCGGCGGTCGTGTCCATGCCGAGCGTTTCGGCGAGCGTAACGATCGCCCGGATGATCGCGCTGTTGCGGTTGGTGGTCGACGAGGCGCCGCGAACGAAGCTCTGGTCGATCTTGATCTTGTCGAACGGCGCTTTCTTCAAATAGCCCAATGAGCTGTAGCCGGTGCCGAAATCGTCGAGCGCCAGGCGCACGCCGAGATCCTTCAACTTGGCGAACATCTCGTCGGTGCTGTCGCCCTCCGCGAGGAACACGCCTTCGGTGATTTCAAGCTCAAGCCGGGCGGAGCGGACCCCGGTTCGCTTCAGCAGCTTGGCAATAATGTCGACGGTCGCCGGATCGTTGAACTGGATTGGCGAGAGGTTGACCGCGACCCGCAGCTGGTCGGGCCAGTGGGCCGCCTCTTCAAGCGCAGTCTGCATCACCCACTCGCCGATTTTGGAGATCATCCCCGATTCCTCGGCAAGCGGGATGAATTTGTCGGGCGAGATCGCGCCGCGGGTCGGGTGGTTCCACCGCACCAGCGCTTCAAACCCGCAAATCTCCTCCGTCGCGGTGCGGATGATCGGCTGATAGGCCACCCACAGCTGGTCGCGCTCGATCGCCTGGCGAAGCTCGTCCTCCAGCAGCTGTCGGTCGGTAAGGTCGCTGTGCATCGCCGGTTCGTAGAAGCAATGCTTGCCGCGGCCCGCCGCCTTGGCCGCGTAGAGCGCGAGATCGGCGTTGCGGATCAGGCTGTCGGCGCAGGCCCGGCCCGGATCGCCGATCGCGATCCCGACCGAAGCGCCGATCTGAACCCGGTGCCCTTCGATCTCATAAGGCCGCGAAACCTGCTCGATCAGGGTTCGCGCGAGGGACTCGAGGAAGCCGATGTCGACCGTCCCCGGGAGCACCGCCTTAAACTCGTCGCCGCCGAGGCGCCCAACCTGGCCATGATCGCCCATCACCGATTTTAGCCGATCGGCGACCTGGCGCAGCAAAGCGTCGCCGATCGGGTGGCCGAGGGTATCGTTGACGTTCTTGAAACGGTCGAGATCGATGACGAACAGCGCGCAGCCCTTTTGCCGGCGCGAGGCATTGCGCAGGGCCTCGTCGAGCGTCTGGCGCATCAGCGCGCGGTTGGGCAGGCCGGTCAGCGAATCGAACCGGGCCAGCCGCGAGATTTCCTGCTCGGAGCGGCGCTGCTCGGTAAGGTCGGTGCCGATGCCGCGGAAGCCGAGGAAGCGCCCGCGCTCGTCGAAGATCGGGTTGCCCGACAGCGACCAGTGGACGTCCTGGTCGCTGGCCGGGCGGACAACGACGTCGGAGAAAGGGAAGCGCGCCGAAAGGTGGAAACCGAGCGTCTTATGCTCTTCGCGGATCGCGCCGACCGGGCTGGTGTCGACCGACAGCAGGTCGGAGAACTGGCGGCCGAGCAGCGCCTGCGGCTCGCACTGGAAATCGTCGGCGAGCTGCTGCGAGACGTAGGATAATGTGCCTTCCGAATTGGTTTCCCAAAACCAGCCGCGGCCGCTGTTCTCGAATTCGGCGACAAAGGTCAGCGCCTTGTGCGCTTCGGCGTCGAGGTCGAGCCGCTTGCGGCCGGCGGCAATGACGGTTCGCGTTCCCGCGACGCTGTAGGAGGCAATGATCAACGACAGCAGAGCAGCGCCGGCGCCGACCAGCGCCGACCCGGTGAAGAGCATCGCGCCAAGGGTCATGACGATCAGGTTTGAGATCGCCAGCGGCGGTGAATTCACTGCCACCATGGCGGCCATCGTCACGCCGCCGCCCATGACCAGGATCGGCAAGGCCTCACCCTGCGCCTCGCCGGTGATTGCCAGGCCGACCATCGTCCACAAGATGCCCGCCGCCGCCAAATATGCCGCCAGCCCGCGAATGACGATGTGCGGGGCAAAGCCGAGACGATGACGGCAATGCAGCGCGACAATTGCGATGCCGTCGAGCGCCAGGAGCAAGGCCATCGGGATCACCGGACTTGCCATCGAAAGCAGCGGCGAACGTTCTGGATAGAGAAAGAACAAAGTGATGGCGGCGATCAGGTGGGTCAGGCCGAGCATCAGCGCGGAATGATCGAACGGGGCCACGCGCCACGCCGACAGCGAGTGATCGTCCGCCGCATCGGGTGCGAGAATGTCGAACCACAGGGCTTCGCGGACGGAAGCGCGCGGGCGCGCCTCTCCACTAACTTCCACGGCTCCCGCGAAACGCGTTCTGCGCATGCACCTTCACTTTCGCTGCGGCGATGGCCGCCAAAATGGAGGTTTACGCGAGTGCGCGTTAACGTCGCGGCTAAGGAAAGCGGTTAGCGGCCAATTAGCTATTGCTCTTCAGGAAGGAAATCCGGGACCGACAAATAGCGCTCGCCAGTGTCGTAATTGAAACCGAGGACGCGGGGATTATCGCCCAAATCCGGGAGCTTCTGAGCGATTGCGGCCAGCGTTGCGCCGGACGAGATGCCGACCAGCACGCCTTCCTCACGCGCCGAGCGGCGGGCCATGTCCTTGGCGTCGGCCGGGTCGACCTGGATGATGCCGTCGAGCAAATCGACCTTCATGATTCCCGGGATGAAACCCGCGCCAATGCCCTGGATCGGGTGCGGGCCCGGGGCGCCGCCGGACAGCACCGGCGACAGGGTCGGTTCGACCGCGAACACCTTCAAGGCCGGCCATGCCTGCTTGAGCACTTCGGCGCAGCCCGTGATGTGCCCGCCGGTGCCGACGCCGGTAATCAGTGCGTCGAGCGGCGCATCGCGAAAGTCGGCGAGGATTTCCTGCGCCGTAGTGCGCCGATGGACCTCGACATTGGCCGGGTTCTCGAACTGCTGGGGCATCCACGCGCCAGCGGTTGCAGCGACGATTTCACTGGCGCGCTCGATAGCGCCCTTCATGCCCTTTTCGCGCGGGGTGAGATCGAAGGTCGCGCCATAAGCGAGCATCAGCCGGCGGCGTTCGATGCTCATGCTCTCGGGCATGACCAGGATGATCTTGTAGCCCTTGACCGCGGCGACCATGGCAAGGCCGATGCCGGTGTTGCCCGAGGTTGGTTCGACGATCGTGCCGCCCGGCTTCAATTTGCCCGATTTTTCGGCATCCTCGATCATCGCCAACGCGATGCGGTCCTTGATCGAGGCTCCGGGGTTGGCCCGCTCCGACTTGATCCAGACTTCGGCCTTGTCCCCGAACAGGCGGTTGACCCGGATATGCGGAGTATTGCCGATTGTATCGAGGATCGAGGCGGCTTTCATGGCGAGCTCTCCTGGGGTTTGGTGGCGGCTACATCGGGTGGGTCGAAGCTTGTTGCAAGCCGCAGCTCCGGGAATTTCCACGCCCACAGAGCAACGACGAGGAGGGCGCCGACGCCGCCCGCGATGACCGCCGTGACCGGCCCGATGATGGCGCCAAGGAAGCCCGACTCGGCTTCGCCCAACTCATTCGAGGCGGAGATGAACAGCGACGAGACCGCGCCGACCCGGCCGCGCATGGCGTCGGGCGTGTAGAGCTGGATCAGCGACTGGCGGACATAGACCGAGAACATGTCGGCGGCGCCGAGCAGCGCCAGGCAGGCGAGCGACAGCGGCATCGAGGTCGACAGGCCGAAGACGATGGTGGCGACGCCAAAAACCGCCACCGCCAGCAGCATTTTGACGCCGACATGGGTCTTCAATGGCCGTATTGCGAAGAATGCCGCGGTCAGCGTCGCGCCGACCGCCGGCGCGGCGCGGAGGTGGCCGAGGCCCTCGGGACCGGCGTGGAGGACATCGCGGGCGAACACCGGCAGCATCGCCGTTGCGCCGCCGAGGAGGACCGCGAACAGGTCGAGGCTGATCGCACCGAGCACCAGGCGATTGTGGCGGACATAGCGCAGGCCTTCGACCATTTGGTGCCAGGGATTGCGTGTCGCCATTGTTTCGGCGCGCGCGACCGGACCGATGGCGAACAGGCCGGCGAGGGCGATCCCGAACAGCAGCGCGCTCGCCGCATAGGGCGCGACCGGTGCCCAGGCGTAGAGGTAGCCGCCGAGCGCCGGTCCGGCGATCGCGCCGCTCTGCCAGGCGATCGACGACAAAGCGATGGCATTGGGGAGGATTGCGCGCGGCACGAGATTGGGCGCGAGCGCTCCTAATGCCGGGCCGGCGAAGGCGCGGGCCACGCCGAGCAGCGCGGCGACGGTGTAGAGCGCGGCGAAACTGGTCGTGCCGCGCCACGCAAACCAGGCCAGCGTCAGCGCGCAGGCAAGCTCTAGCGCCACTGCGGCGCGGGCGATCAAGCGGCGATCGATCCGATCGGCCGTCCAACCCGTGACCAGGGTCAGGATGAACAAAGGCGCGAACTGGACCAGGCCAATCAGCCCCAGCATCAGCGCCGCCGCCTTCAAATCCATCGTCTCGCGGGCAAGGTCGTAGACTTGCCAGCCAATGACGATAATCATCGCCATTTGCGCGATCGTCGATGTAAGGCGGGCGAGCCAAAAAGCTCTGAACGCCGGAATCCGGAACGGTTCGGGGAAGATGCTCACAGCGGCGCCCTAATCGCGCGCCGCCGGAGCGGCAACCTGCGCGGCGACGCGCGTCGGAGGAGAATAAGGCATGACGTCTCGATATTTGCTGCTTGCGGTCGTTGCCGCCGGGTCCCTGGCCGGTTGCCGCATGAGCGACCAAACGCAGAACAACGCTGCCGCGACCGCGACCGTCCCGGCCCCGACCGAGTGGGCGAAGTTCATGGGCGACTATATCGAGGCGACCTTCCGCGCCAACCCGCCGTTCGCGGCAACCGCCGGTCGCCATGAGTATGACGGGCAGCTACCCGACTGGAGCGACGCGGGCATCAAGAATGAAGTGACGCGCCTCAAAACCGCCGTGGCCGCGGCCGAGAAATTCGATCCGGCCAAGCTCACCGAGAACGAGCGCTTCGAGCGCGCTTATTTGATCGCCCAGGCCAAGGGCGCTTTGTTCTTCATCGATACCGCCGATCAGGCGCACAAGAACCCGGCTTATTACAACGGGAGCCTCGACCCTTCGACCTATGTCGTCGTGCCTTACGCCGCGCCCGAAGTGCGGTTGAAGGCTTATACCCATTACCTTCAGGCGATCCCGGCCGCGGTCCAGCATGTTCGCGAGAATTTGCGGACCCCGCTGCCGGTGTCGTTCGTGGACTATGGCAAGAGCGCGTTCGGCGGTTATGCGGATTATTATCCGGGTGACGGCCTCAAGGCGTTCGCCGGGGTCGGCTCGGCGGAGGAGCAAGCGGCGCTCAAGACCGCGTCGACCAATGCCGCGGCGGCGATGCGCTCGCTCGCCGACTGGCTGGAACAGCAGCGGCCCAAGGCCAACAACGACTTCGCGCTCGGCGCGGCCAAGTTCCAGCAGATGCTGTACGACACCGAGATGGTCGATACGCCGATCGCCGAGATGGAGCGGATCGGGCAGGCCGACCTCGATTCCAATTTGAAGCTGCTGACCGAAGCCTGTGGCCGCTGGGCGGCCGGCATGACGATCCCGCAGTGCATGGAGAAGATGAACGCCAACAAGGCCCCGGGCGGAGCGGTCGCGGCCGCGCGGGCGCAGCTGGCGGGCCTTAAACAGTTCATCATCGACAAGGATCTGGTGACGATCCCCGGGACGGAAGAAGCCAAGGTCGAAGAAGCGCCGGCCTACAACCGGCAGAATTTCGCTTACATCAACATCCCGGGGCCGTACGAAAAAGGGCTGCCGTCGGTCTATTACATCGCCCCGCCGGACCCGACTTGGCCCAAGGCGGTGCAGGACGGTTTTGTCCCGGGACAGGCCGACTTGCTGTTCACCTCGGTCCATGAGGTGTGGCCGGGCCACTTCCTCAATTTCCTCCATTCCAACCGCTCGCCGTTCACCTTCGGCAAGGTGTTCGTCGGTTACGCATTCGCCGAGGGCTGGGCGCATTATAGCGAGGAAATGATGCGGGTCGCAGGTGTCGGTGGCGGAACCGACGAGACCATGATCGGGCAATTGTCGAACGCGCTGCTGCGCAATTGCCGCTTCCTCTCCGCGATCGGGATGCACACCGGCACGATGACGCAGGAGCAGAGCTATCAATTGTTCCGCGACAAATGCTTCCAGGACGAGGGCAATGCCAAGCAACAGGCGGCGCGCGGGACCTATGACCCGGCCTATCTCAATTACACTATGGGCAAGTTGATGATCCGCAAGCTGCGCGACGACTGGACCGCGAGCCGCGGCGGCAGGACGGCGTGGAAAGCGTTCCACGACCAGTTCCTGAGCTATGGCGGGCCACCCATACCTCTGGTCCGCCAGCAGATGATGGGCGGCGAAGCGAAAGCGGTTTTTTAGTGAGGTAGCGGCGGCGGGGCATGGTTCGCCCCGCCGCCCGCAGTTACGCGGTCTGAATCATCGGGATCGCCGAACGCTGGTCGGCGGCGGTGGTCCCGCCAAGAAACCGGACCAGGTCGCCGATCAGCCGCTCCTTTTCGATCGCGAACAGCCCGTGGGCGCTGCCGTCATATTCGATCAGTTCGGCGCCTGGGATGGCCCTGGCCGATGCGCGCGCGGTGGATTGCGGATCGAGGGGCGCAGGCGCGCGACGCTGCACAGGCCAGCGACCACCGCGAAAGCCACGGCGACAAACGCCGGCGTGCTCCCGGCGCCGACGCCCATCGAAAGCAACAGCGCAACCAGCGTCGCGCCCG
>JBDSNQ010000102.1:0-3469 GCA_039915275.1 Sphingomicrobium sp. | reverse complement strand
CGAATAGCGCAAGGAACAGCAGGATCAGCCGCAAGACGATTTCCAATCCGATGTGGGGCGGACGCTTTGGTGGCGGCCCGGCCGAGATCATGCGCGAGATAAATAGCTCGATCGCCATCGACAAGCGGATTTGGCGCGAGGACATCGCCGCCAGCCGCGCCCACGCCGCGACGCTCAGGCTTCAGGGGATCATCTCCGCGGATGACGCGGCGGCGATCGACCAGGGCTTGGCCGCCATCGCCGATGAATTCGCCAAGGACGGCGTGGCCGAAGATTCCGCGCTCGAGGACATCCACATGCACGTCGAGCAGCGGCTGGCCGAGCTGATCGGGCCAGCG
This sequence comes from Sphingomicrobium sp., assembly GCA_039915275.1. Classification (GTDB taxonomy): domain Bacteria; phylum Pseudomonadota; class Alphaproteobacteria; order Sphingomonadales; family Sphingomonadaceae; genus Sphingomicrobium. The sequence goes on along the minus strand of JBDSNQ010000102.1, from coordinate 3,131 downwards.
GCGGGCCGGCTGCACACCGCGCGGTCGCGCAACGACCAGGTCGCGACCGACTTCAAGCTGTTTGTGCGCGGCGCGATCGACGAGGTGGTGGGGGCGATCGATGGGCTGGAAGCCGCGATCCTCGATCGCGCCGAAGAACATGCGGCGACGATCATGCCGGGCTTTACGCATCTGCAGTCGGCGCAGCCGGTGACGCTGGGTCACCATCTGATGGCGTACCGCGAAATGCTGGCGCGGGACCGCAGCCGCTTCACGGCGGCCCGAGATCGCCTCAACCAATGCCCGCTCGGCGCCGCCGCGCTGGCCGGCACCAGCTTCCCGATCGACCGCGATGCGACCTCCGCCGCATTGGGCTTCGACCGCCCGACCGCCAACAGCATCGACTCGGTTTCCGACCGCGATTTCGTGGTCGATTATCTTAGCGCCGCGGCGCTGTGCTCGGTCCATCTTTCGCGGCTGGCCGAGGAAATTGTCATCTGGGCGTCGCAGCCGTTCGGGTTCGTAACGCTGCCCGACGCCTGGTCGACCGGCTCGTCGATCATGCCCAACAAGCGCAACCCCGACGCGGCCGAGCTGGTCCGCGGACATTCGGCGCGGATCGTCGGCGATCTGGTCGCGCTGCTAATGCTGCTGAAGGGCCTACCATTGGCCTATGCCAAGGACCTCCAGGATGACAAAGCGCCGCTGTTCGACGCGCATGATCTGCTGATGGTTTCGCTTGGCGCGACGGCCGGGATGGTCGCCGAGCTGACGTTCAATGCGGACCGGATGCGCGCGGCCGCGGCGGCCGGCCATTCGACCGCGACCGACCTCGCCGACTGGCTCGCCGCAAATGGAATTCCGTTCCGCGAGGCGCATCACATCGTCGGGCGAGCGGTCGCGGCGGCGGAGGCCAAAGACGTCGGGCTCGAGCAACTCAGCCTCGAGGAATTGCGGGCGATCGACCCGCGCGTCGGCGAACAAGCGCTGGAACGGCTGTCGGTCGAAAGCAGTGTCGCGTCGCGGACGTCGGCTGGCGGAACCGCGCCCGAGCGGGTAATCGAAGCGATCGCGGCCGCCCGTGCTGCCCGGAGTGATCGATGAAGCGGTTCGTCCTGTTTGGTGCTTTGTTTCTGGGCGCGTGCGGCCAGATGGCGCCGTTGCAGCCGGCGCCGGGCCAGCGATTGCCGGTCAAGCCGCTACTGGCCAGCGCGACCCCCACCGCCGAGCAGCTGTTGACGCCACCGACCAACGCCCGGCCCGGACGCGTCGATGAGTTGATCAAGCGCTCGGAACCCCGCAAGCCCGACCGCTTCGACCTGCCGCCGCCCGATGGTGGCGCCGCGCCGGTCTTGCAACAGGCCGAAGATCCGACGGCACTGGCGAAAACCGGCGTGACGACACCGCAATGAGCAACCGGGTGCGCAAGGCGGTCTTCCCGGTCGCTGGCCTTGGCACACGGCTGCTGCCGGCGACCAAGACCATACCCAAGGAAATGCTGACGATCGTCGACCGGCCGTTGATCCAATATGCGGTCGACGAGGCGCGCGAAGCCGGCATCGAGCAGATGATTTTCGTCACCGGGCGCGGCAAGTCGGCGCTGGTCGATTATTTCGACATGGCGTTCGAGCTCGAAGCGACCATGACGCGCGCCGGCAAAAGCCTCGACGCGCTGGAATCCGCGCGCACCGATTATGGCGAAATCGTCGCGGTTCGCCAGCAGGAGCCGTTAGGCCTCGGCCATGCAGTGTGGTGCGCGCGGCACATCGTCGGCGACGAGCCGTTCGCCGTGTTGCTGCCCGACGATTTGATGACCGGCACGCCGGGTGCCTTGAAGCAGATGGTCGACGCCTGGAGCCAGGTTGGCGGCAACATGCTGTGCACCGAGGAGGTGCCGGCCGAGAAAACCAAAAGCTATGGCGTGATCGCGCCGGGCCGGGTCGACGGCGATTTGACCGAAGTGCTCGGGCTGGTCGAAAAGCCGGAGCCCAAGGACGCGCCATCGCGCCTGGGCGTGATCGGCCGCTATATCCTCCAACCGGAAGTGATGGGCATCCTCGACGCCGGGACCCGCGGTGCGGGCGGCGAGATCCAGCTCACCGACGGGTTGGCCAAACTGATCGGCAAGCAGCCGTTCAACGCCTTGAAGGTCGCTGCCGTGCGCCACGATTGCGGCGACAAATTGGGATTTGTGCTGGCCAATCTGGCGCTATCGCTGGAGCGGCCGGACATGGCGCGCCAAGTGCGGGACTATATCGCCACGCTTTAGATCGCGCGCGGACTCAGCAAATGTTCGAGGCGGCGGCGCTCGGTCTCGCTGGCCAGCCAGCGTTCGCGCAATTCGCCAAGCTCGATCGCCCGGGTGACGACGCGCGCGTCGAGCGTTGCGTTGTCGTCGCGCAGGTCCTTCAACGACAATGTGCGGGCGATCCGCCGCTCGATCCGCGCGAACAGGACCTCGAAATGGAACGGTTTCAGGATGACGTCGTCGGCGCCCGCGGCATAGGCCTGGACCGCGCCGTCGGGATTGGATTTGCCCGTGATCAGCATCACCGGCAGGTCGCGCCAATGGGTCTGGCCGCGGATCACCCGCGCCAGCTCGGCCCCGCTCATCCCCGGCATGTAGAGCTCGGCGATGACCACATCGACGGTTTGGCGGTGGAGCTCGGCGATCGCCGCGTGGCCGCTAGCCGCGGCGGCGACGCCATAGCCCGCTTCGGCGAGGCGCCGCACCAGCACCGCCAGATTGCGCTTGTTGGGGTCGACCACCAGCACCCGCGTCGCGTGACGTCCGGTCGATTGCAAGCTGTCGCTCGTTCCCATGCCGATCGCCTAGCGCAAAGATGGTTAATGCGGCGCTAAGGGCGATGCGTCCCCCTACGGCTCCAGTTCGACGTCCCAGTAGAGATAGTCGCGCCAGCTTTGGTGGAGGTAATTGGGCGGGAAGCTCTTGCCATGGTCTTGCAATTGCCAGCTGGTTGGGCGGATCGGCTCGCGGGCGAAACGCATCTTGGCCTGATGCGGGGTGCGCCCGCCCTTGCGCAAATTGCACGGCGCGCAGGCGGTGGCGACATTCTCCCACGTCGTCCGTCCGCCCTGGGCGCGGGGCACGACATGGTCGAAGGTCAATTCCTTGCCCGACCCGCAATAGA
>JBDSNQ010000004.1:0-8739 GCA_039915275.1 Sphingomicrobium sp. | reverse complement strand
CAATCGCCCGCTCGCTGAAATGCCGTTGGAATAGCCCTTGGGCCGCGGCCAGCCGGGCGGAAGCAGTGTCTTCATCGGATTTGATCCTTAAGCGAATGTTGCTTGAGCAGGTCGCGGGCGATGATCTGGCGCTGCACTTCGCTGGCCCCTTCATAAATGCGTAAGCTCCGGACCTCGCGATAAAGCGCTTCGACCGTCGTGCCGCGAGTGACGCCGGCGCCGCCGTGCATCTGCACCGCCGCGTCGATCACCCGTTGTGCAGCCTCGGTGGCGTAGAGCTTGGCCATGGCCGCGGCGCGGCGATTATCCTTGTCGCCGACGTCCTGCTGCCACGCGGCGCGATAAACCAGCGCCGCCGACGCATCGACGTTGGTCGCCATGTCGGCGAGTTTGGCCTGGGTCACCGCATTGTCGACCAGCGTGCCGGCGCCGAGCTTGCGCTTCGCGGCAAAGTCCAACGCTTCGTCAAGCGCGCGCCGGGCGAAGCCGAGCGCCGCCGCGCCGACCGTCACCCGGAACAGGTTGAGGGTCTGCATTGCGATCGCAAAACCTTGTCCGGGCTCGCCGATCAAATCGCCGTGCACGTCCTCGAATTTCAACCGTGCGAGCGGGTGAGGCGCGATCACTTGGATGCGCTCAGCCACAGTCAGGCCGCGTGCGTCGGCGGCAACGATGAATGCCGACAGGCCGCGCGAGCCATCGCCTTCGCCGGAGCGGGCGAATGTCACATAGAAATCGGCGATGCCGCCGTTCGAGATGTAAGTCTTTTCGCCATCCAGCGTCCACGTATCGTCATCACGGCGAGCCGTCATCGCAAGGTTGGCGGCGTCCGACCCGCACTCGGGTTCGGTCAGCGCGAACGCCGCGATCGCCTCGCCCGAGGCCACCTTGGGAAGCCAGCGCTTCTTCTGCCTGGCGCTGCCGACCAGGCTGATCGCTCCCGAACCCAGGCCCTGCATCGCGAAGGTGAAATCGGCGAGTCCGGAATGCCAGGCAAGCGTCTCGCGCGCGATAGCGAGGCTGCGCACGTCGGGCGGCTTGTCGCCGTCGCCGACGCACAGCTTGAGGAAACCCGCATCGCCCAGCGCGCGAACCAGCGAGCGGCACTCAGCATCCACGTCGTCGCCATGCGTGCCGGTCGCGTTCTCCGCGCACCATTGTTCGAGCCGCTCGGCCAGGTCGTGGTGGCGGGCCTCGAAGAATGGCCAGTCGAGATGGTCAGTCACCCTTGAACTCCGGCATGCGCTTGGCGGCGAAGGCGTCGTAGGCGCGCTTGAAGTCGTTGGTTTGCATCAGCTTCGCCTGCGCCTCTGCTTCCATGTCGATCGCGGTTTCGATCGGCACCGCCCACTCGGCGTCGAGCTGGCGCTTGGTCACCGAGTGCGCCAACGACGGGCCGTTGGCGAGGTCATGCGCCAGCGCTTGCGCATCCTCGAGCACCCTGTCCGAAAGTCGATTCCAGAAGCCCCACGCGAGTCCTTCGTCGGCGCTCATGCTGCGGCCGGTGAACAGCAACTCGGCGGCGCGGCCGTGGCCGATGATCCGCGGCAAGATTGCGCACGCGCCCATGTCCGCGCCCGAAAGCCCGACGCGGGTGAAGAGGAAGGCGGTCCTGGCGTTGGGTGCGGCGAGCCTGAGGTCGCTAGCCATCGCCAGAATCGCGCCCGCGCCGGTGCACACGCCCTCGACTGCGGCGATGATCGGTTGCGGGCAGGCGCGCATCGCCTTGACCAAATCGCCGGTCATGCGGGTGAATTTAAGCAGTCCATCCGCGTCCATTTTGGTCAGCGGCCCGATGATTTCATGGACATCGCCGCCCGAGCAGAAATTGCCGCCCGCACCGGTCAGGACGACGCATTTGACTTCGCGCGTGTCGGCCAGCTCGCGAAACGTGTCGCGTAGCTCGGCATAGCTTTCGAACGTCAGCGGATTTTTGCGCTCGGGACGGTTGAGCGTGATCGTCGCCACGCCATCTGCGAACGCCCACCGGAAATGCTCCGGCTGGAATGTCGCGGGGTCGAGGTTCACGCGGCTGTCCCGCCGTCGATGGTCACCGCGGCGCCGTTCACATCGCGGCTCTGCGGCAGGCACAGGGTCAAGATCATGGTCCCGATGCCGTCGGGATCGACCAGCCGACCGCTGGCATTCATGTTGGTGATCGCTCCGCGCGCCTGCTCCTCGCTGCGGCCGGTGATCTCCGACACGCGGGCGATCGACTGGTTGGTCATCGGCGTGTCGACATAGCCCGGGCAGACGGCGTTTACGGTGAGATTGGTCTTGGCAAATTCGGCGGCCAGGCTGCGCATCAGGCCCAAGAGCCCGTGCTTCGAGGCCGCATAATGCGCGGCATAAGGAACCCCGCGCAGGCTCGCGACTGAGGCGACATAGACCAGGCGACCATTGTCGCTGGCGAGCAAGTCCTGGATCGCCGCCTGGGTGCAATCGAACGCGGCGGTCAAATTGGTGGCGATGATCCGGTCCCAGCTGTCGCGGGTCATCTTGCCGAACGGCGCGCTCTCGGCGATCCCGGCGTTGACTACCAATATGTCAATCGGGCCGTTGGCGGCGCGCGCCTCGTCATATGCCCGCTCGATCGCGGCGCGGTCGGTGACGTCGCATTGCACCGCTGTTCCGGAGACAATCGCGGCGATTTTGTCGAGCGGCTCGCGGCGCCGGCCGAGCAGCGAGATTTTGGCGCCCGCCGCGTGCAAATGAGTCGCCGCCGAGGCCCCGATCCCGGTCCCGCCGCCGGTGACCAGCGCATGGCGCCCTTGAAGCCAGTTAGTCGGTTTCATTGCCTGCCCTCTTCGACTTCAGCATTGGCCGAAGCGAATGTTGGTGGCAAGGCGGCGGAAATTGGACTTGGGAACCGATTCCATGAAGACCCGCGCCGCCGTCGCCTTCGAAGCCAAGCGTCCGCTCGAGATTGTCGAGGTCGACCTCGACGGTCCCAAAGCGGGCGAAGTGCTGGTCGAGATCATGGCGACTGGCATCTGCCATACCGACGCTTACACGCTCGACGGCCTCGACAGCGAAGGCTTGTTCCCCTCGATCCTCGGCCACGAAGGGGCGGGCGTGGTGTGCGAGGTCGGCCCCGGCGTCACTTCGGTCAAGCCCGGCGACCATGTCATCCCGCTCTACACGCCCGAGTGCGGCCAGTGTAAATCGTGCCTCAGCGGCAAGACCAATTTGTGCACCGCGATCCGCGCCACCCAGGGCAAGGGCGTGATGCCCGATGGCACCAGCCGCTTCAGCTACAACGGCCAGACCATCTTCCATTATATGGGCTGTTCGACCTTCTCGAACTTCACGGTCTTGCCCGAAATCGCGGTGGCGAAGATTCGCGCCGACGCGCCATTCGACAAGGCCTGTTATATCGGCTGCGGGGTCACCACCGGGGTCGGGGCGGTGATCAACACCGCCAAGGTCGAGCCCGGCGCCAATGTCGTCGTGTTCGGGCTCGGCGGCATTGGCCTCAACGTCATCCAGGGCGCGCGGCTGGCCGGCGCGGCGCGCATCGTCGGCGTCGACATCAACCCGGCCAAGGAGGCGTGGGGCCGGCAATTCGGGATGACCGATTTCGTCAACCCGAAGGACGTCGGCGATGTCGTGCCGTACCTCGTCGCCATGCTCGACGGCGGCGCCGATTACAGCTTCGACTGCACCGGCAATACGGATGTCATGCGGCAAGCGCTCGAATGTTGCCACCGCGGCTGGGGCACCAGCATCATCATCGGTGTCGCCGAGGCCGGCAAGGAGATTTCCACGCGGCCGTTCCAGCTTGTCACCGGGCGCAACTGGCGCGGGACCGCGTTTGGCGGCGCCAAGGGCCGCACCGACGTACCCAAGATCGTCGACATGTATATGGATGGCACGATCGCCATCGACCCGATGATCACGCATGTCCTCAAGCTCGAGGATATCAACCAGGGCTTCGACCTAATGCACGCCGGGGAAAGCATCCGTGCGGTGGTGGTCTTTTGATGGCCGACAAGGTCAATCTGGCCGAGAAGCTCGACAGCTTCTCAGACCATTGGGCGCCACGGATTGTCGCGCGCTACAATGATAATGAAGTGCGGCTGGTCCGGGTCGAGGGCGAGTTTGTCTGGCAACAGCACGACGAGACCGACGAATTGTTCCTGGTCCTCGACGGCATGCTCGACATCGAGTTGCGCGACCGCACGGTGCGCTTGAAGCCAGGCGAACTGTTCGTTGTACCGCGCGGAACCGAGCATCGTCCGTGCGCGCGGGAAGGGGAGGTCAAGTTGCTCCTGATTGATCCCAAGGACTTACCGAACACCGGCGACCCGGCGACCGCGACCAAGGCGACGGAAACCTAGAGGGAGACAAATATGTTTAGTCATATGATGGTCGGATCCAACGATCTCGACCGCTCGAAGCGCTTCTATGACGCCGTCTTCTCGAAGGAGGCGAAGAGCGATGATAAGGGGCGCCTGAGCTACGGCCGCAAGGGCGCGGTGTTCATGGTGACGCCGCCCATCGACGGCGGGCCGGCGACGCACGGCAATGGCGCGACGATCGGGTTCGCCTTCGACAGCCCGGCGGAAGTCGACGCCTGGCACGAGGCTGGAATTGCCGCGGGCGGCACAGCGATCGAAGACCCGCCGGGGATCCGCGGTGGCAGCTTCGGCTCGCTCTACCTCGCTTATTTGCGCGATCCCGATGGCAACAAGCTTTGCGCGCTGCACCGCATGCCATCGGAATAGCGAATGGAGGTTGTCAGCGAGGCCAAGTCGCACGGCGGGCGCCAGCTGGTGGTCAAGCACGCGTCGGATGCGACGCGCTCCGAAATGACGTTCTCGATCTTCCTGCCGCCTCAGGCCGACAACGGCACCAAGCTGCCGGTGGTGTGGTATTTGTCGGGCCTGACCTGCACCCATGCCAACGTCACCGACAAGGGCGAATATCGCGCCGCCTGCGCCAGCCAAGGGCTGATTTTCGTTGCGCCCGACACCAGCCCGCGCGGCGATGATGTGCCCGATGTCGAGGAATGGGATTTCGGCCAGGGCGCCGGCTTCTACGTCGACGCGACCGAGGCGCCGTGGGCGGCCAATTACCGCATGTGGAGCTACGTCATCGAAGAACTTCCGGCCCTGGTCGCCGCCGAGTTTCCGGTCGACATGGCGCGCCAGGGCATCACTGGCCATTCGATGGGCGGGCACGGTGCGCTGACCATCGCGCTCAGCCACCCGGGCCGCTTCCGCAGCGTCTCGGCCTTCGCGCCGATCGTCGCGCCGAGCCAGGTGCCGTGGGGGCAAAAAGCGTTTCGCGGCTATCTCGGCGACGATGTTCGCGCCTGGCAACAGCATGACGCCGTCGCACTGATCGAAGCCGGCGCGCGGATCGACGAAATGCTGGTCGACATCGGTGACTCCGACCCGTTCGTCGAAAAGGAGTTGCGCCCGGACCTGCTCGAACAATCCTGCGCTGCGGCGGGCATCAACCTGCACCTGCGTCATCAGCCGGGGTACGACCATAGCTATCATTTCATCTCGACGTTCATGGCCGAGCATCTCGCCTGGCATGCGGAGCGACTTCGAAAGGCAATCTAAATGACACTCAGCCGCCGCGATTTCATTCAATCCGCCGCGGCGATGGGTGCCTCGCTCGCATGGAGCGGACGCGCCAGAGCGTCACGAACCCCGTGGCGCGATCGGCGTGATCTCTACCCCGAAGGCGTCGCGTCGGGCGATCCCGATCACAACAGCGTGATCCTGTGGACGCGACGTCCGTTTGCTCAAGGCGATCGGCAGTTGCTGACGGTCGAAGTAGCCGAAGATCTGGCCTTCCGCAAAGTCGTGGCACATGCGTCGACGCCGGTGTCGGCGGCCGCCGACTGGACGGCGCGGGTGCTCGTCGGCGGTCTCAAGCCCTCCCGCATTTATTGGTATCGCTTCGCCGACGCTGACGGCAACGGCAGCCGCATCGGCCGCACGATCACCGCGCCGCTTTCTAATGATCCGCGCCCGGTAAACTTTGCCTTCGTCAGTTGCTCAGGCACCAATGAGGGCAAGCTCAACGGTTATCGCCGGATGATCTTCGAGGATGAACGGACGCGGCCCGAGGACCAGCTCGACTTCGTCCTTCATCTCGGCGATTTCATCTACGAGGTCGTTCAATATCCGGAGGACGGCAAGCCCCGCTTCGACCGGAAAATCTATGAGGTTGCGCGGATCCCGGACGCGCTGAAGGTGTCCATTTTCCACGTTCCGACGACGCTCGAAGGCTACCGCGCGGTTTGGAAGGGCCACCTTGCCGACCCCGACTTGCAGGATGCGCGGGCCCGCTGGCCGTTTGTGTGCACCTGGGACAATCACGAATTCTCGTGGCAGGGTTGGCAGAGCATCCTGAAAAACCCGAAGTTCGAGCAGCCCGGGCAAACGATCAAGGTTGCGGCCAACCAAGCCTGGTTCGAATATATTCCGGCGCGCGTGACGGCGCCGAGCGGAAATTTGGACGAGTTCGGTTCCGTTCCCGTGAAGAACGTCAAAATCGAGAAGTTCGGCGACGACGGCTTGGGCCTAGAGCCCAACAATATCGCGGCGATCAACAGCCTGATTGTGTATCGGGCGCTGCGCTACGGCCGACACCTCGATCTCCTGCTCACCGACGAGCGCAGCTTTCGCGGACCGAACCCGTTCGAAGAGACGTCGACAGATAAGCTTGCCGACTGGGCAGATTACGGGATGTTCCCCGACGACTTGCTCCAGGTGCTCGACGGCGGACGTGCGTTCAACGGCAGCAATCCCCCTTCGGAATTGGAATTCAACGGCACAAAGGTCCCTAATCCGCAAAAGGACAAACCGCCGCAGACCATCCTCGGAGGGACGCAGAAAGCGTGGTTCAAGGACCGCTTACGCAGCTCCGGCGCGACCTGGAAAATCTGGGGCAGTTCGCAATGCACCCTCGAGCAGCGCGCCGATCCGGAGAATTTCCCGGCTGGGCTGACGAAGAAGAAATGGCCGGCGGGCCGATTTGCCAACGTACAGGGCGGGGACTTCGGCAGCGCCTGGGTGGAACGCGGCGAGATCTACGACATGGTCCGTGACGCAAAAATTACCGGTTTCGCCAACGTTTCCGGTGACCTGCACAGCTTCTGGGCCGGTTATGCATCCGCGCAATTGCCGCCCGGTAAGTTCGAACCCATCGGGCTGAGCTTCACTGGGGGGTCCATGACAAGCGTGGGTGCCGCCGAAGCGCACGAGTACGTGATAAAGAAGGATGACAAATTCCGGCCGCTGTACCTGGCCGACCGGCCTGGAGCGCCGAAGCCTGAGCACACGTACAACATGATGTTGAGGCACGGCGTTCGTTCGTGCTTCGAATATGCCAAATCCTTCGACCGGGCGAAGGCGCTGGCGCTGTCCAACCCTGGTGTCGCGCCGCACCTCGCGTTCGTCGATATCGGCGGCCACGGCTATGCCACAGTTCGCCTGACCGCCGACGAGATGCGCACGGAGTTTGTGTGCATCCCGCGGCCGATCACCCGCAGCGAGCGCGCCGATGGCGGCCCCCTGCGCTACCGGGTCGCCCACACCGCTCAATTGTGGAAGCCCGGCGAGCGGCCGCACCTCCGGCAAGAAGTGATGGAGGGCGATCCAGGACTTTCAATCTAGGCGCAGCGGGCCCGCTAGCTAATTGCGCCCAAGCCCGTCTATTCAATGCGGCCATGCCCATCGCCTCGCCTGACTGGATCCAGCAAGCGCTGGCTGTCGCCACGGCGCTCGCCGCCGGCTTGCTGATCGGCATCGAGCGCGGCTGGAAGCTCAAGGATTTCAAACCGGGAACCCGGGTCGCGGGCGTCCGCACCTTCTCCATGCTCGGTCTCGCCGGCGGCCTGGCCGGGCTGATCGGGGCGCTTGGCCAGCCGCTGGTCGCAGCGGCGCTGGCAATTGGCGCGGTGTCGATCATGGTCATCGCCTACGCACGCGCGTTGCAGCGTCAGCACGACTCGACCAGCGCCGTCGCCGCTTTGGCCACGATCGCGATCGGCTTTCTCGCCGGCAGTGGCAGTCCCGGACTGGCAATCGCCTGCGCCGCCATCGCCGTGGCCTTGCTCGCCTTGCGCGCCGAGCTGCACGGTTTTGTCGATCATCTGGAGGCGGACGACGTTAAGGCGCTGGCCCGCTACGCCGTGATCGCGGGAGCGGTTTTGCCGTTCCTGCCCAACGGCCATTATGGTCCGTATGGCGCCTGGAACCCGCAGCGGCTGTGGCTGGTGGTCGTGCTGGTCACCGGCTTTTCGTTCCTGGGCTATGTCGCCAACCGGATTTTCGGCGCGCGCCGAGGGACCATCGCCACCGCGCTGATCGGCGGCGCCTACAGCTCGACTGCGGTCACCCAGTCGCTCGCCCAGCGGCTCGGCTCGGAAGAGAGGGGCGGCGCCGAGTCCGCCGGGATCGCGCTGGCGAGCGCGGTCATGTACCTGCGCGTCATTCTGCTCGTCGCAATTCTTTCGACGCGGGTGCTGGTCGACTTCGTTGTCCTGGTGTTGCCCGCGCTGTTGGTCGGCGCCGCGGCGGGATATTGGCTCTACCGCAAGGCGCCGAGCCGCGATGGCCCCGCGCCGCCGGGCAATCCAATCGCATTCCTACCCGCGCTCGGCTTCCTCGCTTTCGTCGCCGTCGCGGCGGTGGCGGCGCGCTGGGCGGAAGGGCGATTCGGAGAGGGGGGTATCGCCGGCCTGCTGCTGATCACCGGCAGCATGGATGTCGACAC
>JBDSNQ010000220.1:0-6263 GCA_039915275.1 Sphingomicrobium sp. | reverse complement strand
GTGATTATCTCGATGCCAGCGGGCTAAGCGAGGATTTGAACGCGCTGGGCTTCGACCTCGTCGGCTATGGCTGCACCACCTGCATCGGCAATTCCGGACCGCTTGCCGAGCCGATTTCCAAGGCCATTGCCGACAATGATCTGGTCGCGGTCAGTGTGCTCTCTGGCAACCGCAATTTCGAAGGGCGGGTGTCGCCCGACTGCCGCGCCAATTACCTCGCCTCGCCGCCGCTGGTGGTCGCTTACGCGCTCAAGGGGACGGTGCGATCCGACCTCGCCGCCGAGCCGATCGGCGTCGCCACCAACGGCGAGCCGGTGTATTTGCGCGACATCTGGCCGACCAACGAGGAGGTCCGCAGCCTGATCGACCAACACCTCCATTCGAGCATGTTCACCAGCCGCTACGGCGACGTTTACACCGGCGACGATCGCTGGCGGGCAATCGAGATCAGCGGTGGCGAGACCTATGCCTGGCCACCCGCATCGACCTACATCCAGAACCCGCCTTACTTCAACGGTATGACGATGACGGCGGTGCCGCCGGGCGACATCGCCAACGCGCGGGCGCTGGCGCTGTTCGGCGATTCGATCACCACCGACCACATCTCGCCGGCGGGCGCGATCAAGCTCGACAGCCCGGCGGGGAAGTATCTGATCGAGCAGGGCGTGCCGCGGGCCGAGTTCAACAGCTATGGCGCGCGGCGCGGCAACCATGAAGTGATGATGCGCGGCACCTTCGCCAACATCCGCATCAAGAACCGCATGCTCGACGGCGTCGAGGGCGGGTTCACCCGCTATGCGCCGACTGGTGAGACGCTGCCGATCTACGACGCGGCCATGCGCTATATGGCCGACGGCAGGCCTTTGGTGGTCATTGCCGGCAAGGAATATGGCACCGGCAGCTCGCGCGACTGGGCGGCCAAGGGCACATTGCTGCTGGGCGTGAGGGCGGTGATCACCGAGAGCTTCGAGCGCATCCACCGGTCGAACCTGGTCGGGATGGGTGTGCTGCCGCTGCAATTCCACGACGGCGAGACGGCCGCCAGCCTGGGCCTCGACGGCAGCGAGACGTTCAGCATCACCGGCGTCGGCGCGATCAAGCCACGCCAGGACGTCGAAGTGATAGTCACCGAGGCCGACGGGTCCACCCGCAGCTTCACCGCGCGGTGCCGCATCGACACCTATAACGAGCTCGAATATTTCCACGCCGGCGGCATCCTGCAATATGTGCTGCGGAGGCTGGCGGCTTGATCGAGATGGTTGCCCGCTGCCATTGCGGGCGGGCGACGATCCGGCTGTCGCGCAAGCCCGATTATATCAATCATTGCAATTGCAGCCTGTGCACCGCGAGCGGATTCCAGGGCATCTATTACGCTTCGGACGAGCTGGTCATCGCCGGCGAATTCGACCGCTATGTGCGGAGCGATATCAAGGAGCCGTGCCTGGTTGTGCTGCGCTGCGCGAGCTGCGGGACGGCGACGCATTGGGAGCCGCTCAGCGATCCGCCGTTCGCGCGCATGGGGGTCCATGCGCGGCTGGTCGAACCGGCACTGCTCGAAGGCGTTGAAGTCCGCGACATTGACGGGCGGAGCTGGGACGCGTGATCGTGTTCTCGGTCGAGGTCGCGGGATGGGTCGGCGCGTCGCTGATCCTGCTCGCTTATCTGTTGCTGTCGATGGGCAAGGTGACCGGCCAGTCGCCGCTCTACCAGTGGATGAATGTCGTCGGCGCGGCGGGGTTCACGATCAATGGCTGGTGGCACGGCGCAATCCCGTCGGCGGTGCTGAACGTGATCTGGATGTTGATCGGGGGAGTGGCTTTATGGCGGATATGGGCAAAGCGGGGATCGTCGACCTCAGCCACGTGATCGAGGACGGCATGGTCACTTATAAGGGACTGCCGGGACCGCACATCTGCGACTTCATCTCGCGCGAGCAGTCGGCCGCCAATTATGACGACGGGTCGACCTTCCAGATCGGTCGGATCGACATGGTCGCCAACACCGGCACCTATGTCGACGTCCCTTCGCACCGCTTTGCCGATGGCAAGGATTTGAGCGAAGTCGGAGTCGAAGCATTTGCGCATTTGCCCGCGCTGGTGGTCCGCCAGCCGTTCGAAAGCGGGCTTGGCGTCGACCTGGCCGCGTTCGACGGGCTCGATGTGCGGGGCAAAGCGGTGCTGGTCGCGACCGGCTGGGACCGGCACTGGGGCAGCGACGCATATTATCACGACCATACGTATTTGACCGTTGCGGCGGCCGAGCGACTGATTGGTGAAGGGGCGGTGCTGGTCGGGATCGACAGCCACAACATCGACGACACGCGGGTCCGCGCGCGGCCGGTCCACACTGCGCTGCTGGGCGCCGGCATTCCGATCTGCGAGCATATGACCAACCTCGGCGCACTGCCCGACAGCGGCTTTCGCTTCTCCGCCGCGCCGCCCAAGGTCAGGGGTATGGGGACGTTCCCGGTGCGGGCCTATGCGGTGATCGATTGACCGTCATTGCGAGGAGCGCAGCGACGCGGCAATCCAACCCGAACAAAGAAACTGGATTGCCGCGCTACGCTCGCAATGACGGGGCCAGCCACTCCGGGATGATGGCGCCCTTGAGGTCGTCGAGGCGGCGGTGTTCGACGGCGAGGCCGAGCTCGGGGTAGGCTATGCGGGTGCGGGGACCGACAGACTCGGTTTCGACGACCAGCAGGCGGCGGTTGATCTTGGAGCGCCAGTTCATCCGCGCGGTATTCTCCTGGCCGACGAAGCAGCCTTTGGAGAAACTGACGCCGTTCAATTCGGCCGCATTGCATTCGAGCCAGAGGATGTCGCCCAATTCGGCGCGGCCTTCGGTGACGCCGAGGCGGAGGCGGTGTTCGAGCCAGCCCTGGGCTGGATCCGACGGCGGCGCCAGCCAGCGTTTGCCGAGCGCAGGCAAGCGTGGATCATCAGCGCCATCCGGCGACCAATGCACTGCGAGAGCGAGATCGCGGTCGATCGTGATCGGGCGGCGGAGGCGGTAGATCGCCAGGCGCTTGATGAGGTCGTCGGTCGCTTCGGCTTCGCAGTCGAGAAGCAGGTCGTTGCCATCGGGCCAGACGAAGAAGTCGAACAGGCATTTGCCCTGGGGGGTCAGCAGGGCGGCCCAGACCGGGAGATCGCCCGCGACATCGCTGGTGACGAGGCCCTGGAGGAAATCGCGGACGCCCTCGCCCGACAGGCGGACGACGGCGCGGTCGGTGAGGGTGGTCGCGGACATGCCCTTCAGTTAGGGAGCCGCCGTGGCAATGCAAACGCTGACCATCCGCCGGCCCGACGATTGGCACGTGCATTTGCGCGATGGCGAGATGCTGAAGGCGGTGGCGCCTTATACCGCTCGGCAGTTCGCACGGGCGATCGTGATGCCCAATTTGAGCCCGCCGGTGACCAGTGTTGCGGCGGCTGAGGCGTATCGGACACGGATCGTGGCGGCGGCGGGGGGCGGGTTCACGCCACTGATGACCTACTATTTGACCGACGATTCCGACGCCGAGGAGATCGCGCGGGGGCATGCGGAGGGCGTGTGGGTGGCGGCCAAGCTGTATCCGGCCAATGCGACGACCAATAGCGCGCAGGGCGTGACCGATGTTCGCAATATCCGCAGCGCGCTGGAGCGGATGCAGGCGATTGGCATGCCGCTGCTGGTCCACGGCGAAATGACCGATCCGGAGGTGGACGTGTTCGACCGCGAGGCGGTGTTCATCGAGCGCGTTCTGGCGCCGCTGACGCGCGACTTTCCAGAACTGAAGATCGTGTTCGAGCATATCACGACCCAGCAGGCGGCCGATTTCGTGCGCGATGCGGGGCCGAGTGTGGCGGCGACGATCACGCCGCATCACCTGCTTATAAACCGCAACGCGCTGTTCGCCGGCGGGTTTAGGCCCCACGCTTACTGCCTGCCAGTGGCCAAACGCGAGCAGCACCGCCTGGCGGTGCGCGCCGCGGCGACGTCGGGCTCGGCCAAATTTTTTCTCGGCACCGACAGCGCCCCGCACAGCCGCGAGGCCAAGGAGGCGAGCTGCGGCTGCGCCGGCATTTTCAACGCGCCGTTCGCGCTCGAAAGCTATGCAATGGTGTTCGACGAGGAAGGCGCGCTCGACCGGTTCGAGGGCTTCGCGTCCGAGCATGGGCCGCGCTTTTACGGGCTGCCGCTGAATGAGGGCACGGTCACGCTGGAACGCGGGCCGTCAGCTGTTCCCGCGCAAATCGGCGGTGTCGTGCCGTTCCACGCCGGCGAAACGCTAGGCTGGCGGATAGTTGCGGAACATCACGATTGAGCGCATTCTCAACGCCTCTATCGGGGAGATGGGCAATGCGGAAAATAGCGATGATCGCGAGCGGTTTAACGCTCCTGACGAGCGCGGCGATGGCGGCCAGCGCCGATTATTACATGACCTTCAAGGCGATCAGCCTTGATCCCGGCGGACCGATGTATTTGAAGGCGCACAGCAGCGGCGACCTCGACGGTGACGGTGTGGCGGACGACGTCGTGATCCGCATGGAATGCGCCGCCGGCGTGATGCATGCCGCGCAATATCAGGTGACCGGCCCGCGCGACGCCGCGTCCGGCCAGGCGACCGGCAAAAGGATGCACAAGCCGTTCACGATCGTGAAGGAATGGGGCGCGGCGAGCCCGCAGCTGATGGCGATGAAAGCCACTTATGACATCAAGAAGGTCGAAGGCACGGGGGCCCGGGCCAAGGCCACCGGGGAGGATGACTGGAATCCGATCAGCCTGGCCAATTCCGAGGAGCTGTGCGCCGCGGCGGTGGCCGCGAAAGTGATCAAGACGCGCTCGAACATCCAGAATAATTAAGCGCTGGCGGCGGCCCGGTAGCGACTATTCGCAGTCGGGACCGCCGCTGCCGCTGGTGCCGATAATGCCGTCGAAATGGCTCTCGATCCGGTCGTAGCATTCGCACGCCCGATGCTTGAGCCCGACCCGGTCGGTCACCCGAATAATGCCCCGGCGATTGGCGATCAGGCCCTCGTCCTGCAAGGTCCCAACGACGGCATTGACGGTCGTCCGCTGCGCGCCGAGCAGTCCGGCCAGCGCCTCCTGGGTCAGCTCGATGCGGTCGCCGGCTCGGTCCTGCGCGGTCAGCAGCCAACGCGCCGCGCGCGCCTCGATCGGGTGGAACGCATTGCAAGCGACCGATTGCATGACCAGCGCCAGGAGATAGTCCGAGAAGCGGCAGAACAGGTTGCGGATATGGCCAGATTCTCGCTTCGCTTGCTCGATCATCGCCATCGGGATTTTGAGGGCTGGTCCGGCGACCATGACCTCGGCATGAGCGAACGCGGGCGCCTGGCCGCAACTGACGATGCCGCCGACCGCGCCTTCCTGGCCGATTGAGGCGACCTCGATGGTCCGGCCGTCGCTGAGATCGAGGCGCAACGAGACCGTGGTCGGGCCGAACGGGAAATAGCTGCATTCGACCCCGGCGCCTTTGGCGTGGACCACCGACCCGAGCTCGAACTCGACCACCGAGGCATAAGGCTCGACCAGAGCGCGGGTTTCCGCCGGGAAAGTCACCAGCAAGCGATTGCGCGCAAACGCCTCGTCGGTTCGCTCAAGCGTGTCGGTTGCAATAGAAGTCATGCCGCCAAAAAGTCCGGCTGCGAAGATTGTTCCCTGCCCGTAACATAGATGATGAAATCAGGCGGGAGCGGCCTCGACGGCGTGGCGGCGGCCGGCGAGCAGGCAATCGGCGACGAGGCGCAGCGGGACGACATCGACGTGGCTGCGGCGCTGATCGATCAGCTCGACGAATTCGCGGTACATGTCGGGATATTCGCCGGGGCCCTTGCTGGCCTGTTCGACGCCGTCGATGAAAAGGCGCGATCCGCCGTCTTCGAGACGCAATTCGATGCCGTCGGCGGTGCGCACCGCGATGGTCCATTCCTCGCCCTCGCTGCGGCGCCAGTCGAGGCTGCAGGTAAGCGGTCCGTCGGCTGCCGGGCTGGCGAATGCGATGTCGGCGGCGATGGGCGTTTGCGCATCCTCGGGGACGAACAGGTCGGCTTTGCTGACGATCAGCGGGCCGGGGAAAATCCGGGTCGCGATCGAGAAAGCGTTGATGCCGGGGTCGAACACGCCGAACCCGCCCGGCTCCCAAATCCAGCGCTGGCCGGGATGCCATTTGCGGACGTCCTCGTGCCAGCGGATGTCCATCGCCGCGATACGCTTGCCGGCCAGCGCGGCGGCAGCGGCGGTGACGGCGGGGTGGT
>JBDSNQ010000089.1:0-2212 GCA_039915275.1 Sphingomicrobium sp. | reverse complement strand
GGGCTCAACCGCTCGATCAGCCCTTCGGCTTCCAGCAGCTTCAAGGTCCGGTTGACGTGGACCGAGGTCAGGCCAGTGGCGTCGCCGAGCTGCTCCTGAGTCATCGGCAGCATGTAATCATTGCCATCGCCCAGCCCGGCGAGCTTCAATCGCAGCGCGAACTCGCACAGCACATGGGCGATGCGGGTCCGGGCATCGCGCCGCCCGACGTTGGCAATCCATTCGCGGGCGACGGACGCGTCGACCAATGTGTCGAACCACATCGCCTTGCCGATCGCCGGTCGCTCGAACGCCAGCCGGATGATCTCGTCGCGCGGGATGCAGGCAATTTCGCCTGCAGTCAGCATCTGGACGCTGTGGTCGGCGGTGCCCAGCAGCGAATTCTGGAGGTCGACCATCTCGCCCTTCATGTGGATTGCGACAATCTGCCGATAGCCGCCGCCGACGATCTTGTGGCGGATCGAATAGCCCGACAGCATCACGCAGGTGTGGCTGGCGCGGTCGCGTTCGCGGATGATGTATTGATGGGGCTGCAGCGACTTTACGACATGGGGCAGCGCCAGCACCGCAGCGCGGTCGGCCGCATCGAGCTCGGATGAATAAGACAGTTTGTGAATGAGTGGCTCTAGCGCCGATGAACTCGGTGCCGGGTGATGGAAATCGTTCAAGCGCGTCTCCCGCGTGGCAGGGGCGGGAGCACGAGGGATCACTCGGTCGCCGGAGCCTTGTTAGACCGGCCAACACCAGCCCGGCTTTAACACATGTTGCATGCGATCCCTGTGGGAATTGCAAACAATAAAACAAACATAGATTTATCAAGCATTTTCTGATATGGATCGAACATCGCCGAGTTGGTCCTTGGGCCTCGGCGGCTGAGAGACCCCCGCGCTCCCCCCTGCATGAAGGAGCGGCCCGTGGCTCGCTATTATATGCATTTGCGCGATGGAACCGAGCAGATTCTCGACCCCGAAGGCTTGGAATATCCGAGCGTCGAAGCGTTGCGAAGAGCGGTGTTGATTGCCGCCCGCGACCTGATGACCGGCGATATCCGCGATGGCGTGCTCGACTTCCGCTTCCGGATCGACGCCGAGGATGAAGACGGCGTCATCATCTACAGCCTGCCGTTCAAGCACGCGATCAACATCATCCCTGAAATCGCTGTCTTGCCGGAAGCGGCTTAGGTTTCAATTGCGCGGCGCCTGGCGCCGGTAACTCAAGGCCTCGGCGATGTGGATTCGCCCGACCTGCTCTGCCCCGGCGAGGTCGGCAATGGTCCGCGCCACTCGCAGCACGCGGTGAAAGCCCCGCGCCGACAGTCGCATGGCATTAGCGGCATCGGCCAGGAGCTTGCGCCCCGGATCGTCAGGGGTCGCGACCCGGTCGAGCAGTTCGCCGTCGGCCGCGGCATTGGTCCTAACCCCGTTGCCTTCATAGCGCCGCGACTGAACCGCGCGCGCTTCGGCCACTCGCAAAGCCACTTCGGCGCTGCCTTCGGCCGGTGGCGGCAGAGTCAGGTCCGCCGCTGAGACCCCCTGTACATCGACATGAAGGTCGATGCGGTCGAGTAACGGGCCCGATACCTTGGCCTGATAGTCGGCGGCGCAACGCGGTGCCCGGCTGCAGGCCAGCGCCGGATCGCCAAGATGGCCGCAGCGGCACGGGTTCATCGCCGCGATTAGCTGGACCCGCGCCGGGAAGGTGACATGGGTGTTGGCGCGGGCGACGCTGACGCTGCCGGTTTCCAATGGCTGGCGGAGCGAATCGAGCACGGCGCGCTGGAATTCGGGCAGCTCGTCGAGGAACAGCACGCCCAGATGCGCGAGGCTGATCTCGCCCGGACGAACGCGCAAACCACCGCCGACCAGCGCTGGCATCGATGCGCTGTGATGCGGCGCGCGGAACGGCCGGCGGCGGCGGATCTTGCCGCCATTCATCTCGCCCGCGACCGAGGCGACCATCGATACTTCGAGCGCTTCGGATGGCTCGAGCGGCGGCAGGATGCGCGGCAGGCAGGCGGCGAGCAGCGACTTGCCCGCTCCGGGCGGGCCGCTCATCAGCAAATTGTGCCCACCGGCGGCGGCGATCTCTAGCGCGCGCTTGGCGACCTCCTGCCCCTTGACCTGGCTGAGGTCAGGGCCGTGCCCGAGCGGTTCGATCTCGGCCTCCACCGGCGTCGGCAGAAGCGCGGTGCCCTTGAGATGCGCGAGCAGCG
>JBDSNQ010000264.1:0-5026 GCA_039915275.1 Sphingomicrobium sp. | reverse complement strand
CGCCGCGACGTAGAGCAGCATGCGCGCCGCTTGAAGCTCGGTTTCCATGTCGGCGATCATGAATTGCGTGTTCTGGAAATCGGCGATCGCCTTGCCGAACTGCTTGCGATCCTTGGTGTATGCAATGGCTTCGTCGAGGCAACGCTGAGCGCCGCCCAAGGAGCAAGCGCCAATGTTGAGGCGGCCGCCGTCGAGGCCGGCCATGGCGATGCGGAAGCCTTCGCCTTCGCCGCCGACGCGGTTGGCGACGGGGACGCGGACTTCATCGAAATTGACCTGGGCGGTGGGCTGCGAATGCCAGCCGAGCTTCTTTTCCTGGGCGCCGAAGCTGACGCCTGGCATGTCTTTTTCGATGACCAGGCAGGAGATGCCCTTGGGCCCTTCCTCACCGGTGCGGACCATGCAGACGTAAATCTCATTCTCGCCGGCGCCGGAGATGAAGGCCTTGGAGCCGGACACGACATAATGGTCGCCGTCGAGGACCGCCTTAGCCTTCAAGGCGGCGGCGTCGGAGCCCGACGACGGCTCGGTCAGGCAATAGCTGCCGATTCGCTCCATCGTGATCATTGACGGCAGGTATTTCGCCTTGACCTCTTGCCCGCCGTAGCGGTCGATCATCCAGCTCGCCATGTTGTGGATTGAAATGAACGCGCTGGTCGAGGGGCAGCCGTAAGCCATCGCCTCCATGATCAGCGCTGCCTCCAATCGCCCGAGGCCGATGCCGCCCGATTCCTCGCTGACGTAGATCGCTCCGAAGCCTAGCTCGGCGGCTGCACGGATCGTGTCCCTGGGGAAGATGTGCTTCTCGTCCCACTCGGCCGCGAACGGCGCAATCGCGTCGGCAGTGAACTTGACCGCCATGTCCTGGATCTGGCGCTGATCGTCGGTGAGGTCGAACTGGTGCATGAGCGAGCGCGCTCTAGCCCGCGACTTCCTCCTCGACCAGCCCCTCGGCGCGCAGCACGGCGTCGACCGCGGGGCGTTGGCGCATCTGCCCGACGAACGCCGCCAGGCCAGGCCAACGGGCAAGGTCGATGTGCTGCGAGCCCGCCCAGCTCAGCATGACGAACAGATAGGCGTCGGGGAGGGTCAGGCGGTCGCCCATCAGATACGGACCGTCACCCAGACCCTTGGCGACGAAATTGAACTTTTTGGCGAGGAGGTCGCGGGTCGCCTGTTTCTGCTCGTCGCTCGTGGCCGGGTTGAAGAATGGGGCAAATCCCTTGTGCAATTCGGTCGCGATGTAATTGAGCCATTCGATCACGCGGTAGCGCTTGAGGTCGCCGACCGGCGGGAACAGGCTGGCGTCGCCCGACAAGTCGCCGAGATATTGCAGGATCGCCGCATTCTCGGTCAGCACGCCATTGTCACCAAGATCGAGCGCCGGCACCGCGCCCTTGGGATTGATCGCCCAATAATCAGCGCCGGTTTCGGTGCGCTTGGAGCGCAAGTCGACCCGCTCCGACGAGTGATCGAGGCCGGCTTCATGGAGGATGATGTGAACCGCCTGCGAGCAAGCGCCGGGGGCATAATAGAGCTTCATCATCGTGCGATCCTCATTCAATCGGAGTTTGACGGGGCGGCGACATTGGCCGCCGCGTCGTCGCCATTGGCGAGTTCGTTGGTCGGCGTTGCGGCGCTGTCGTCGGGCGGCAGAGCTTCGATCTCGGTTGGCGCCGCGGCCTGGTTTTCGACCGCGACATTGTGGTCCGAGGGCGCCTGGCGGCAGGCGGTGATCGCCGCGGCTAAGCCGACAAGTGCCAGCTGGGCCTTATTTGCAGCGTGCATAGGTAAAGCTCGACATCGGACTGCTCTCGGTCCGGATCAGCTTATCCTTTTTGAGCTGCAGAGTCTCGAACTTGCTCCAGCTCTGGCCTTCGCCGGTGTAGGCGAAGTCGGCGCCGATCGACTCGTTCGAAGTGGCGACATGCGCGGCCGGCACCGCCCGCGATTCATAGAATTTAAGTTCGCCGCTGGTGACCAGCAGCAAGCCCTTGGCGTCACCTTTGGTCGAGGTGCAATCGCCCGGCGTGAGGCCCCAGCGGCCGTGCAAGGCGGCGGGGATCGCCACCACCCCATCGGGAGCGGATGCGGACGCCGGAGTGGTGACGACGTTGATCGGCGCCGAACCGTCGGCGCTGGCGCGGCCGTTTTTGGCCCCGGCGACCTGGTCGTCCGACGGCAGGCCGGCGGTGTTGCTGGCCTCGTCGGCGACCGGATCGTGCTTGGCGCACGCGCCAAGAGCGAGGGCGATTGCCAGTGAAATCGCAATGGTTTGAATGGTCTTCATGTCCGCTCAACGCACGACCAGGGATTCGGACGCGATCAGTTGCGGCAGTTCCCGTTTCGAACCGCCAGCCGCATGATTTTCGAGCCTCCAGGGGCGAACCGCACGAACATGATCGAACGGCCGTCGCGCGACCAGGTGGCGTAGGCGTCTTTCGACGGACCGGCGGTCAATTGCCGGCGTCCGCTGCCGTCGGCGCGCATGACGAAGAGGTTGGGCTGCTGACCGGCTTTGGTGACCGCACTGAACGCGATCCAGCGCCGGTCGGGCGAGATTGCGGGGTAGCCTTCCTCGGCCGGAGTGACGCCGACCGCGCGCTCGGCGCGGCGGGATAAATCGCGGATTACGATGTCGAAATCGTCGCCCGCGGTCTGGCGATGGAAAATCACTTGCCGGTCATGGTCGAAGAATTGGGCGTGGGCTTCGTAGCGTGGGTCGTCGGTTAGGCGTTCGATGCGGCCGTCGGCGCGGCGGATGCGGTAGAGGTCGGAGGCGCCGGTGCGGGTCGAGTTGAACAGGATCCACCGACCATCGGACGCGTAAGAGCCGAGCCATTCGCCGGATGGGCCGGAGGCGAATGTCCGGGCGCTGCCATCACGCCGGTCGAGCTCGACTAGTTCGGTCTTGAGCGATCGGTCGGAAGCATAATTGGCGGAGATGAGGTGGCGGCCGTC
The DNA here is from genome assembly GCA_039915275.1 of Sphingomicrobium sp. Classification (GTDB taxonomy): domain Bacteria; phylum Pseudomonadota; class Alphaproteobacteria; order Sphingomonadales; family Sphingomonadaceae; genus Sphingomicrobium. The sequence goes on along the minus strand of JBDSNQ010000264.1, from coordinate 2,065 downwards.
GGGCGAAAAGGAGGGCGCATTGTTGAGGTGCGGCAGGGCGGTTCGCCGACCGGTGCGAAGGTCGAGCAGATAAGCGCCGCGTTCGACGTTTGCGCCGGAGCCGCGGTCCCAGCCGACCGCCAGCGTCCGGCCGTCGGGGGACAGGCCGTGGAACATGACGTGGTTCTCGCCGGGCACGGAGGCGACCTGCCGCACTGCGCACCTGCCGAGAACCGACGAACCGCTAGCCGGACCCGCAACCAATGCCACCGCTAATGCTGCGACCAAGGCCCCCCGCAACATGGCTACCCCATGGTCGGGATGTTGAAGCTATTCTCACCGTGGGCGCCGCCGTCGGGCCAGCGCTGGGTGATGGTTTTGGTCTTGGTCCAGAAGCGGACGCCCTCCATTCCGTGCTGGTTGATGTCGCCGAAGCCCGAGCGCTTCCAGCCGCCGAAGGTGTGATAGGCGACCGGGACCGGGATCGGCACGTTGACGCCGACCATGCCGACATTGACCCGGGCGGCGAACTCGCGGGCGGCGTGGCCGTTGCGGGTGAAGATGGCGACGCCGTTGCCGTACTGATGCTCGGACGGGAGGCGGACCGCTTCGTCGAAGTCGGCGGCGCGGACCATCTGAAGCACGGGGCCGAAGATTTCTTCCTGGTAGGAGCGGAAGCTGGGCTTCACATGGTCGAAGAATGTCGGGCCGATAAAGAAGCCTTTCTCGTGCCCCTGGAGCATGAAGCCGTGGCCGTCGACCACCAGTTCGCCCCCTTCGTCGGCGCACATCTGGATATAGTCCTCGACACGGGCTTTGTGGGCGGCGTTGACTACCGGGCCGTAATGGGCCTCGGCATCGGTCGAGACACCGACGCGCAAGGCGGCGATGGCCGGGATCAGTTTCTCGCGCAGGGCATCGGCGGTCTTGTCGCCGACGGGGACGACGACGGGGAGCGCCATGCAGCGCTCCCCGGCCGAACCGAACGCGGCGCCGGCGAGGTCGTTGACGACCTGGTCCAAGTCGGCGTCGGGCATGACGATGCCGTGGTTCTTGGCGCCGCCGAACGCCTGGACGCGCTTGCCGTTGGCGGTGCCGCGCGAGTAAATGTAATGGGCGATGTCGCTACTGCCGACGAAGCTGATGGCGCGGATGTCGTCATGGTCGAGGATGGCGTCGACCATTTCCTTGTCGCCGTGGACGACGTTCAAGACGCCGTCGGGCAGGCCCGCTTCGGTCATCAATTGGGCGAGGCGGACGGGGACCGAGGGGTCGCGCTCCGAAGGTTTGAGGATGAACGCATTGCCGCAGGCGATGGCGACGCCGAACATCCACATCGGGATCATCGCGGGGAAGTTGAACGGGGTAATGCCGGCGACGATGCCCAAGGGCTGGCGCATCGAATAGACGTCGATGCCGGGGCCGGCGCCGGCGGTGTATTCGCCCTTCAGCGCGTGCGGGATGCCGCAGGCGAATTCGATCACTTCCAATCCGCGCTGGATGTCGCCCTTGGCGTCGGCGATGACCTTGCCGTGCTCGGACGAGAGCAGTTCGGCGAGCGAGTCCATTTTGGCTTCAGCGAGAGCCTTGAAGTTGAACATGACGCGGGCGCGGCGCTGCGGGTTGGTCGCGGCCCAGGCGGGCTGGGCGGCGCGGGCGGCGTCCATCGCGCGTTCGAGGTCGGCCGCGGTGCCGAGGCGGACGTGGGCCTGGACGGCGCCCTGATTGGGGTTGAACACGTCGGCGCTTCTGCTGTCCGGGCGGTCTTGCGACGCGAAGGTCTCGCCGCCGATGAAATGGTCGATGTCACGCAACATGAGGTCAGTCCTGATTTGGTGATCCGGGATCGCGGCTCCACTAGTCCTTCGCCTCGGCCGTGGCTAGGCGGTGAAGCTATGGCACGGGTCAAATCCACCGATCGCCCGGCCGAGCCGCGGGTAGCGCTCGGCATGGGGCTGCGTCTGGTCAGCGCGCTGTCGCTCGCCTTGATGTTTGCGGGCGTGAAATGGGTCGGCCAGCGCGGCGCGGGAGTCGCGGAGACGCTGTTTTATCGCCAGATCGGGTCCGTGGTTTGCGCCGCGGCCTT